>NZ_BPRD01000014.1 GCF_022179745.1 Methylorubrum podarium | reverse complement strand
AGGCGCTGACCCAGGCGCTGCCCCATGATGCGCCGGCTCGCCCCGCTCAGCAGGCCCCAGCGGCCCCGGCGGCGGACGGTGGCCTCCAGCGTCTGCTCGATCGCCCGCTCGACCGGCTCGTCGGCTTCCTCCGGCATCGGATCGTCCCGCTCCGGTCGGATCACCGTCGCGGGCGCGCGCGTCTCGCAGGCGAGGTTCACGCAGATCACGAGGTCGGCGCCGAGTTCGCGGGCGAGGCGCACGGGGACCGGGTTCACCAGCGTCCCGTCCATCAGGAGGCGCCCGTCGAGGGCGACCGGGGGGAAGATGCCGGGAATGGCGTAGGAGGCCCGCACCGCCTCGACCAGGGGCCCGCGGGAGAGCCAGACCTCGTGGCCGGTGCCGAGTTCGGTCGCGACGCTGGCGAAGGCGAGGCGCAGCTCTTCGATGCGGAAGCCCTCGAGCTCGCGGGCGAGGCGGCGGCGCAGGCGCTCGCCGGCGATCAGGCCGGAGCCGGTGATGCGCGGATCGAGCATGCCGACCACCCGGCGGCGGGTGAGCGAGAGCGCGAAGTCCTTGAGGGTGTCGATGCGGCCGGCGGCGTAGGCCCCGCCCACCACGGCGCCGATGGAGCAGCCGGCCACCACCTCGGGGAAAATCCCGGCCTCCTCCAGCCCCTCGATCACGCCGATATGCGACCAGCCGCGGGCGGAGCCGCCGCCGAGCGCGAGACCGATGCGGGGAGAGCGGAAGCGGGGCACCACCGGTTCCACCGCCCCGTCCGGAAAGCGGGGCGGGAGGGAACGGGACACCTCGAACATCATCGGTCCGGATCGGCCGGGACGAGGGCGACGGCACCGGTCGCGGGGTCGCGCGCGACGGCGCGATAGAAGCAGGAGCGGCGGCCGGTATGGCAGCAGCCGCCATCGCCGCCGACCTCGACCCGGATCAGGAGCGCGTCCTGATCGCAATCGACCCGCATCTCGACGATGCGCTGGATCTGCCCCGAGGTGGCACCCTTGTGCCAGAGTTCACCGCGCGAGCGCGACCAGTACCACGCCTCGCCGGTCTCCAGGCTGCGGGCGAGCGCCTCGGCGTTCATATGGGCGAGCATCAGCACGCGCTCGTCCTGCGCATCGACGGCGATGCAGGCCACGAGCCCGTCGGGGCCGAAGCGGGGCGTCAGGGCGGCCCCCTCCTCGACCTCGGCCCGGGTGCCGGGGGAGGCGAATCGCTCGGTCATCGCGCGATGTCCGGCCGCCTCAGCCCTTCGGGTTCCGGACGAAGGTCAGGAACCGGACCTGCTCGTTCGGATCGCTCTTGTAGACGCCGCGGAACTGGGTGGTGATGGTGGAGACGCCGGCCTTCTGCACGCCGCGCATGGCCATGCAGAGATGCTCGGCCTCGACCATCACGGCGCAGCCGCGGGGCTGGAGGATGCTCTCGATCGTGTCGGCGATCTGCGCTGTCATCGTCTCCTGCGTCTGCAGGCGGCGGGCGAAGGCATCGACCACGCGGGCGAGCTTGGAGAGGCCGACCACGCCCTTGGTGGGGTAGTAGGCGATGTGGGCGAGCCCCATGAACGGCACCATGTGGTGCTCGCAATGGGAGTAGAACGGGATGTCGCGCACCAGCACGGCGTCGGAATAGCCCTCGACATCCTCGAACACCCGCTCCAGCAGCGCGTCGGCATCCATGCGGTAGCCGCCGAAGATCTGCTCGTAGGCCTTCACCACCCGGGCGGGGGTGTCGATCAGCCCCTCGCGGGTCGGGTCGTCGCCGGCCCAGCGCAGCAGCGTGCGCACGGCGGCCTCCGCCTCCTGGCGGCTCGGCCGGCCGAGCGCCACCTCGTTCGGCACCCGCTGGGCCGACTCGGGCAGGGGGGCGACGTCGGGGGTGGTGTCGGGGCGTCCGGGGTCGTTGGCGCCGCGCATCCCTTGCAGGCCGACGGCGCTCATGCGTCGCTCGTCGTCGCTCATGCCGTAGGACAGGGATTTGAGAGCGGCATCCATGGCATCTCCGGCCTTCGCCACACGCGCCTTCATGGTCGTGCTGTCGGGCTTGGCGTACATCGTCGATCCGTCCCGGCGTCTTAACCGTTTAAGTGCCGACGCCCTCGAACGATCCGAATCCTGGGCCAGGGCGTGACCGGGGTCGACGGTGCCATTCTCGCGGAATGACGGTGTCGCGCCTATATCGTCGCAATCGCGCCGCCGCGCAATGCGTGGCATGCGTATCTGGCTCAACGTTTCCTTGACGTCTCTCCGAACGGGCGCCCGCGAAAGGCGTGTCAGCGATGATCGATGACATCTACAACCGCCGCATCCTGGAACTGGCGGCGGACATTCCCCGTCTCGGCCGGCTGGCGGCGCCGGACGCCACCGCCACCGCCCATTCCAAGTTGTGCGGTTCGACCGTCACCGTGGATCTCAGCCTGGCGGCGGACGGCACCACGGTCGCCGACTTCGCCCACGACGTGAAGGCCTGCGCCCTCGGTCAGGCCTCCTCCTCGCTGATGGCCCGCCACGTCGTCGGCGCCACCGCCGAGGAACTGCGCGCGGTCCGCGCCCGGATGCGGGCGATGCTCAAGGAGAACGGCCCCGTCCCCGACGGCAAGTGGGCCGATCTCGCCGTGCTGGAGCCGGTGCGCGACTTCCGCGCCCGCCACGCCTCGACGCTCCTGACCTTCGACGCGGTGGTCGACGCCCTCGACCAGATCGCGGCGCGGAAGGGCACCGGCGCGCCCGAGGCGGCCTGACGCGCCATGGTCCGCCAGGCCGCGCACGGGGCGATCCGCGCCTACCAGCTCACCCTGTCGGCGCTGATCGGGCGCCAGTGCCGGCACTGGCCGTCCTGCTCGGCCTACACCGACGAGGCGATCCAGCGGCACGGCCTCTGGGCCGGCGGCTGGATGGGCGTCGCCCGCATCTGCCGCTGCGGCCCGTTCGGCACCCACGGCATCGACCTCGTGCCCGAACGCCTGCCCGCGGGCGCCGCGTGGCACCGGCCTTGGTCCTACGGCCGCTGGCGCGGCGTGGAAGCGCCGCCGCCGCTGGTCTGCGAGGCGGTGGAAGAGAAGGATTAAGCGCGGCGGTTCCGGGCATCGACCCTCCCCCCTCCGAGGGGGAGGGTGCCTGCGGAGAAGGCGGGAGAGGGGCCGGCTCAGGTCTTTCCGGAAGCGGCGCTCCCCTCACCCGACCCCTGCTGACGCAGGGGCCACTCTCTCCATCCGAGTCGGGCTTGCCCGAGTTGGTCAAGAAAGTCGGATATCGGGCGAGCCCGACATCCGGAGGGGAGAGGGACAGGATCCCTCATCCCACGAAAAAACCCCGGCCTTTCGGCCGGGGCTCTTCCTCGTTTCAGATCCTGCTTCGTCGCTTAGCGGCGGTCGCCGAGCAGCTGCATCAGGAACTGGAACATGTTGATGAAGTCCAGGTACAGCGTCAGCGCGCCGTTGACGGACATCTTGGCAGCGCCCTCGGCGTCGAGGCCGCTGTAGAGGTACATCTCCTTGAGCTTCTGCGTGTCGTAAGCGGTCAGGCCGGCGAAGATGAGCACGCCGATCACCGAGATCGCGAACTGCAGCGCGGACGAAGCCAGGAAGAGGTTCACCAGCGAGGCGATGATCAGGCCGATCAGACCCATGATCAGGAACGAGCCCATGCCCGACAGGCTGCGCTTCGTGGTGTAGCCGTAGAGGCTCAGGCCACCGAAGGTCGCCGCCGTGATGAAGAACACCCGCACCACGCTGGCGCCCGTGAACACGAGCAGCAGGGTGGACATCGAGGCGCCCATCACCGCCGCGAAGGCCCAGAACATCATCCGCGCGGACGAGGCCGACATGCGGTCCATCCGGAACGAGAACACGAAGATGAAGGCCAGCGGCGCCAGCATCAGCACCCACTTGAAGGGGCTGGTATAGAGGAACTGCCCGAACGGAGTCAGGGCAACGCGGCCGGCGCCGGTCTGCGCGACGGCGGCCATGTTGAGGGCCAGCGCCACGAGACCGGAGATCCCGAGGCCGACGACCATGTTGTTGTAGACGCCCAGCATGAAGCTGCGCAGGCCCTGGTCGACTTCGACCTGAGAGCCGGCGTATCCCTGCGGCTGGGCGCCGTAGCGAAACGGGCTGTTGTCGAATGCCATGAAAGTTTCCCTTGGAAGCTCCCGGCGTGGAGTTTGTCGAGGTCCGCACGCAACCCCCGGCGCGTCGAGCGCGCCTCGTGCCCGAATATGTTCGCTGGAACAGCCATAAACAAGTGGGGCTCGACCGAACGGCCGCGTTTTCAAGCCTGACAAAGACGTAAGATTTTTCGGGCTTTGCCGGGATGAAAGCCCGTTCCCGAACGTGGAAGACTGATCTCAGAACTGCCGTAGATAGGGCGCCGGCTTCTGGCCGAGGATGCGCCACGTCCCCGCGAGTCCGGCCACCACCGCGAAGATAACAGCGAAAGCGGCCACCGCCAGCGCCCCGACGGGGTCGGGCGCGAAGTCGAGGCGCATGACGCGGGAGACGATCACCCAGCCCGCGATCGAGCCGGCCAGGATGCCGAAGAAGGCGGTGGCGAGCCCGAGCGCCCCGTATTCGAGGGCGTAGGCCGCGAGGAGCCGCATCCGCGTGGCGCCGAGCACCTTCAGCACCACCGCGTCGTAGAGCCGGGCCCGGTGGCCGGCGGCGAGCGCCCCTGCGAGCACCAGGAGACTCGCGAGCACGGCGACGACGCTGGCGCCGCGGATCGCGAGCACCAGCTTGTGGACGAGGTCGTTGACCGCCTCCAGCGCGTCCTTCACCCGCACGGAGGTCACCGAGGGGAACGCCTTGGCGGCGTCGCGCACCACCTCCGCTTCCAGCTTCGGATCCGGGCCGTTGGGCAACGTCAGGGTCGCGAGGTCGGCGTGCGGCGCCCCGCGGAACGTGCCGGGGGAGAACACCATCACGAAGTTGATGCCGAGCGAGCGCCACTCGATCTTGCGCAGGTTGGCGACCCGCGCGGTGATCGAGCGGCCGAGCACGTTCACCGTGACCGTGCCGCCGACCGTCAGCCCCAAGGAGCGCGCCAGCTCGACATCGAAGGAGACCAGGGGCTGGCGCGCCTCCTCCGCGTTCCACCACGCGCCCTCGATGATCGTCGAACCGTCGGGCGGCGTTTCGGCGTAGGTGATGCCCCGGTCGCCGTCGAGCACCCAGGCGGCGTCCTCCGGCGGCTTGATCTGCCCGGCCGGCACGCCGTTCAGCGCCGTGATGCGGCCGCGCATCATCGGCACCCGCTCGATCTTGGCGTCGGGCGCGTGCGCCCCGAGGAAGGCGGAGAAGGCCTCCGCGTCGCGCGAGGGCACGTCGAGGAAGAACAGGCTCGGGGCGCGGCCGGGCAGGGAGCTCTCCAGGGCGCGGGTGATGTTGCTGTCGATGGCGCCGAGCGTCACCAGCAGCGTCGTGCCGAGGCCGAGGGACAGCACGACGGCCGGGGTCAGCGCGCCGGGGCGGTGGAGGTTCGCCAGCGCCATGCGCGGCACCATGCCCTTCGGCCGCTTGAGCCGCGCGGCCAGGGCCATCAGCCCCACGGCGACGAGGCGCAGGGCTCCGAAGGCGAGGGCGGCGGCGGCCATGAAGATCAGCGCGACCTTGCGGTCGAAGGCGGTGAGGAGGGCGAGGCCCGCCAGCGCGAGGAGGGCGGCGGCCAGCACCGCGAGGTAGCGCCAGCGCGGCCGGCGCGCGGCCGGATCGACGGTATCGCGGAAGAGGCCGGCGACGGAGACGTCGTGGGCGCGCCCCAGCGGCAGGATCGCGAAGGCGAGGGCCGTCAGCAGGCCGTAGGCGGCGGCGAGCGCGAGGCGGGCCGGGGCGATCTCGGGGTTGAGCGGCAGCGGAAGCTGGTCGCGCAGCGCGAGGTCGAGCACGAAGGGCAGGGCCGCGCCGATGGCGAGGCCGAGCACGGTGCTGATGGCGGCGATCAGCATCACCTGGATCAGGTAGAGCCCGACCACCTGCGAGCCCGGCGCGCCGACGCTCTTCAGGGTGGCGATGGACGCCTGCTTGCCGTCGACGAAGGCGCGCACGGCGTTGGCCACGCCGACCCCGCCGACGATGAGCGCGGTGAGCCCGACGAGGGTGAGGAACTGCGTGAAGCGCTCGATGCCCTTGGCGAAGCGCGGATCGGCGTTGTCGCGCGAGCGCATCTCGAAACCCGCATCCGGCAGCGCCTTCTGCACCGCCGCGTGGACGGCAGCGAGGCGCGCGTCGTCGGCGCCGGGGAGTTGCAGGCGGTAGGTGAAGCGGTTGAGGCTGCCCGGCTGGATCAGGCCGGTGGCGCGGAGCGCGGCGAGCGAGACGAGCAGGCGCGGCCCGAAGCCGATCCCCGAACCGACCCGGTCGGGCTCGGAGACGAGGGCGGCGCGGATCGCGATGGGAAAGCCGCCGAGCGTCACCCGGTCGCCGACCTTCAGTCCGAGCCGGGTCAGCAGGGCCGGGTCGGCCGCCGCGCCGTAGACGCCGTCCCGCTCGGCGATGAGCTCTTGCACCGAGCTTTGCACCGAGCCTTGCGGGTCGGTCTCGGCCGTGCCGACCGCCGGATAGCTCGGATCGACCGCCTTCAGCTCGACCAGGGCCGCGCCGCCGTCGCCCGCGACCGCCATGGCGCGCAGGCTCGCCACCTCCGAGACCGGCGCCTGCCCGTCGAGCACGGCGCGCTCGGCCGGCGTCGCCTCGCGGTTGATCAGGCTGTAGGTGATGTCGCCGCCCAGAATCCGCCGCCCCTCGCGGCCGAGCCCGCCGGAGAGCGAGGCGGCGATCGAGGTGACGCCGCTGATCGCGGCCACGCCCAGCGCGATGCAGGCGATGAAGACGCGGAAGCCGGACAGCCCGCCGCGCAGCTCGCGCAGCGCCAGCCGCAGGGTGAGCGGCAGCCGGGAGGCCGGGGCCGGACGGGACGCGGGGGAATCCGGCCGGGACAACGTGCCGTGCATGGGCGCTCGCGCTTCTCACCGCCGGCCGGGCCGGCCGGGACAACTTGGGCACTGACGCGAGCTTCGCAACGGTCCGCACCGCCGCATCCGCATGATGCCCGTCAAGAGACGGTCACGGGAAGCTCGATCGTCACCCGCGTTCCGACGCCTTCCTCGCTCGCGATGGCGATCTGCCCGCGCAGGGTCGAAACCACGAGATTGTAGACGATGTGCAGGCCGAGGCCGGTGCTGCCCTTGTCGCGTCCCGTCGTGAAGAACGGGTCGAAGATCCGCTGCAGGTTCTCCCGCGGGATCCCGCGCCCGTCGTCGCGCACGACCATCCGGATCTGCGCATCGCCGAGCCGGGTGATGTCGATGTCGAGCGTGCCCGGCCGCTCCTCGAAGGCGTGGACGCTGGCGTTGAGCGCGAGGTTGCTGACGATCTGCGCCAGCGCGCCGGGATAGGAATCGAGGAGGATGCCGTCGGGGCAGGCGAGCCGGACCTCGTGGCCCTTGCGCCGCAGGACCGGATCGAGCGTGCTCATCAGCTCGACGAGCCAGGATCGGACCTCGAAGCGGCGCCGGTCCTCCGTCGCCTGATCGACCGCGACCTGCTTGAAATTGTGCACGAGGTCGGCGGCCCGCGTCAGGTTGGCGAAGACCAGGGCGGCGCCTTCGCCCAGCCGCTCGACGCTCTGCGTCAGGTCGGAGCGGCGGATCTGACCCGAGGCGATGGTCCGGCGCAGCCGCGCGAGGTCGTGGTCGAAGGCGGTGGAGGTCGTGAGCGCGAGGCCGATGGGCGTGTTGATCTCGTGCGCCACGCCCGCCACGAGCTGGCTCAGCGCGGCGAGCTTCTCGGCCTGGACCAGCTGCGCCTGGGCGGCCCGCAGCTCGGCCAGGGTCGCCTCCGAGCGCTCCTTCTCGACCTGCAGCTCCTGCGTCGTCCGGAACTGGCGCCGGGCCCGGAATTCCCGGGCGGCGACCCCGTAGAACGAGAGCGCGTAGGCCGCGCCGAGCTCGGCGTTGTTGACGAGCGCCAAGCCGGGATTGTCGTGCGCCGCCACCGTCTCGAACAGGGCGAAGCACGCCCAGGTCAGGACGGCGAACGCCGCGAACGAGGGGACCCGCAGGGGCAGCAGCGTCGAGACGAACAGAATCACCACGATCAGGCCCGCCGCGCCGTGGTCGAAGCTCGGCCGCAGGAAGACGTAGATCACGCTGAGCACGCAGCCCGGCACGACGCAGTAGACGAGGTAGATCCGCTCCGCGAAGGGCCGGGCCCCCGGCCGGGTGAGCAGGAGCGTCGCGGGCAGGAGGACCAGGACGGCGACGGCGAGCCGGAGCGCGGTGGCCACGGCCCAGGCCTCCGGGCTGAGGATCCAGTCCATGGCCGAGAACGAGCAGTAGACGAAGGCGCCGAGCACCATCGCGGCCTGCGTGCGGCCGAGATCGTGAAGCGTGAAGCTCCGCACGAACGACCGCTCCTCGTCGGGGTCGTCGAAGCGAAGGCCGAGCTGAATCAGCAGCTTGTGCATCGGCTCAGAGCTATACGCCGGCACGGCTTCCGGCGACGTGAAAGGCGCTCCGTCCCGCGCCTATCCCCAAAGCTTCGCCGCGCCGGCATCCGCTCGACGACCGCTACGAGCCGAGGATGCCACCGGGCCTGACCCGGAGGGGCTCACCCCGAGAGGAGGGTGCCGCAGGGTCTGGAAAAATTAACATAAGTCATTCCCACGTCATGCGCGCAAGCTAGGCCGTTCGCATAGGCCATCGAACAGGCGGCGAGTGGGTCATGACGAAGCATCTGCTGTCCGTATTGCTTGCCTCGACGGGCATGGTGCCGCTCGGCGCGCTGGCGCAACAGCTGCCCACCGCGCCGCCGGTCGGCTTCACGAACAGCACCGCGGTCAATCCGGGCACGGTCATCCCGCGCGTCCTCGACAGCTATGCCGGGTTGATGACCGGCGATTCGGCGGCGATGACGCAGAATTACCGGACCGTCGTCGCGCTGACGCAGAACCGGACGCAGGACCAGACCCTGGCGGCGATCCGGGACGACCGGACGGTGCAATCCTACAGCATCCTGAACGGGCTCGGGCCGCTGACCTCGGCCTATATCACCGGGGCGGGCGCGTCCTTCTCCGGCACGCGGCCGACGAGCCTCACGCCCACGACCTACGTGGCCTCGACCCTCGCCGACCTGACCGCCAACATCAACGCCGGCTCCAGCGCCAGCGCGGGCGTGACGACCTTCGGCAACGGCACCGCCACCCCGCTCGCCGCCGCGGTCACCTTCATCGACAACACGGTCCGGGCCAACGCCTCGACCGAGCCGCCCAAGCGGGTGTTCGGACGCTACCAGGGGGCGACCCCGGCCATCGACCCCCTCGAGGCCCGCTTCAACGATTACAGCGCGGCGACGAACAAGCGGGCCCTGTCGGCCCGCGACACGGCGGCCCTCGTCGTGCCGAGCTACCTCTCGAACTTCCCGGTCCCGGCGGTCTACGGCACGGCGGAGCGCTGGGTGAAGGGCTTCACCGTCACCCAGGCGATGATCGACGCCAATGGCGGGCGGCCGCTCTCGGCGCCGAACGTCGGGTCCTACGACGCGGCCGGCACCTTCACGCCCACGACCTTCGGCGTCGGCGAGTACGTGCCGGGCATCGGCACCGCGCCGCGCCCCTACCGCGTCTCCACCGCCGTCAACGTGCCGACGCTGCTCAACCCGCGCATCAACGGCACCAACGCCTACGCGGATGGCGCCTACCCGAGCGGCCACACCAATTCCGGCTATCTCCAGACCCTTGGGGTCGGCTTCCTCGTGCCGCAGCGCTGGCAGGAACTGCTGACGCGCGCGTCCGAACTCGGCAACGACCGTATCCTCGCCGGGATGCACTCGCCCTTCGACGTGATGGGCGGCCGGATGCAGTCGGCGGCCATCGCCGCGACCAACATCTACGCCGCGCTCTACGACGCCCAGGGCAACCGAATCGATTGGACGAACCCCGCCAACGCCGGCGCCTACGCCGTCTACCAAGCCTACCGGCAGACCCAGGCCTATCTGGCGGCGAGCTGCGGCGCGGCGAGCGTGGGCGCGTGCCTCACCGCGTCCGCCGCCTCCGGAACCGCCGACGCCTTCGGCAACGCCGCCCGGAACAAGGCCGACTACACCGCGCGCCTGACCTACGGCTTCCAGCCGACCGGACCGAGCCTGCCCATGAGCGCGGCGGAGGTCCCGCTCCAGGCGCAGGTGCTGCTGCTGACCCGCTTTCCCTACCTCTCCGACGCGCAGCGCCGCGAGATCCTGGCGACGACGGGCCTGCCCTCGGGCTACCCGCTCCTGGGCGGCAACACCTATGACGGCTGGGGCCGCCTCAACCTCTACGCCGCCATGGACGGCTACGCGGCCCTCAACGGACCCGTCACCGTCACGATGGATGCGGCGCAGGGCGGCTACAACGCGCTCGACACCTGGAAGAACGACATCGCCGGCGGCGGGAGCCTGACCAAGGCGGGCAGCGGCACCCTGATCCTGACCGGCCGCAACACCTATGCCGGCGGCACGACGGTGGCGGGCGGGACACTCGTCGGCTCGGCGGCGAGCTTCGGCTCGGGCGCCATCGTCGACAATGCCAGCCTGATCCTCGATCAGGCCGGCGATGCCGGCATGGCCAACCCGATCTCCGGTTCCGGCACCCTGACCAAGACCGGCGCCGGCACGCTCGATCTGACCGGCACCGGCAGCTTCACCGGCGCCACCGGCGTGGCGCAGGGGCGGCTCTCGGTCAACGGCAGCCTCGCCGGCTCGATCGTCACCGTCGGGTCCGGGGCGAGCCTCGGCGGAACCGGCACCGTCGGCGGCGTGGTCGCGACCTCCGGCGCCACGGTGGCGCCGGGCAACTCCATCGGCACCCTCACCGTCGCCGGCAACGTCAGCTTCGCCGCCGGCTCCCTCTACGCGGTCGAGGCCAATGCGGGCGGCCAAGCCGACCGACTCGCGGCGAGCGGCGGCGCCGCCCTGAACGGCGGCACGGTCCAGGTCACCGCGGCCAACGGCACCTACGATCCGCGCACCCGCGCCACCGTCCTCACCGCCGCCGGCGGCGTGACGGGGCAGTTCGCGGGCGTCACCGCCAACCTCGCCTTCCTCACGCCGAGCCTGACCTACACGGCGAACGCCGTCGACCTGACCCTGACGCGCAACGACATCGCCTTCTCGACGATCGCGCGCAACCGCAACCAGGCCGGCGTGGCGGACGCGATCCAGGCCGGCGGCCCGGGCACTGCGCCGTTCCAGCGCACGGTCGGCCTCACCACCCCTGAGGCGCAGGGCGCCTTCCAGGCGCTGTCGGGGGACGTGCATGCCGGCACGGTCTCGACCGGCTATGCCACCGCCTTCTTCGTGCGCGAGGCGATCCTCGACCGGATGCGCTGGGGCGCGACCCCCGGCACCGCCGAGGGCCTCGATTACGGCAGCCTGCCGGCGACCTACACCGCCGATCTGCCGGGCCGGGCCGCCCCGGTCGTGGCGATGCCCGCCCGGATCCTCGACCCGACCGTCTTCGGTCTCTGGGGCCAGGGCTTCGGCAGCTTCGGCGAGGCGCGCTCGGACGGCAACGCCGCCGGGTTCAGCCGCCGGATCTCCGGCTTCGCCCTCGGCGCCGACGTCCGGCTGGAGAACGGAATCACGCTCGGGGTCGTCGGCGGCTACACCGCCGCCAGCCTCGACACGACCGGGCGCCTGCAATCCGGCACGATCGAGAGCGCCTATGGCGGCGTCTACGGCGGCACCGAGTTCGGGCCGGTCTCGCTGCGGCTCGGCGCGACCTACGCCGGCGACAGCCTCCGCACCCGCCGCACGATCGCCTTCGCCGGCCTGTCCGATTCGGCGAGCGCCCGCACCGGCGGCGCGACGATCCAGGGTTTCGGCGAGATCGGCTACCGCGTCTTCCTCGGCGGCGACGCCCCGGCCCCGCTCCTGTCGAAGGACGGCCCGACGCCGGCCCAGGCGAGCCCGAGCTATATCGAGCCGTTCGTGGGCGGTTCCTACGTCGCGATCGGGCGCGACCGCTTCGTCGAGGCCGGCGGCGCGGCCGCCCTGACGGGGTCGGCCCGCGACTACGACGTCGGGGCCATGACCGCCGGCCTGCGAGCGCAGACCGTGCTCGGCCTCGACCTCGGGGCGCCGGTCTCGCTGCACGGATTGGTCGGCTATCGCCGCGCCTTCGGTGACGTCGTGCCGGCTGCCCTCCTGTCCTTCGGCAACGGCCCGACCTTCCTGAGCGCCGGCATCCCGATCGCCCGCGACGCGCTGGTGGCCGA
>NZ_BPRD01000013.1 GCF_022179745.1 Methylorubrum podarium | reverse complement strand
CCCTCGATCAGGAGGCGCCGCCACAGGGCGTTGCGCCTCCTGATCGAGGGCATCCGCACCGATCCCGGCTGGAAGGGCGGCGAGTACACCGAGCAGCCGCGCAACTTCGAGCGCATCCTGCCGATCTTCAACATCATGACCGAGAGCGTGCTCGGCCTGCAGAAGCAGGCGCCGACCCGCGCCGCCGCCGACACGGCCTACGACAAGATGATCGCCGGCTACGGGAACAAGGCCGACGCCAACGACTGGCTGTACTGGTTCGACTCCTCCTACGACTACGACCCGTCGCCGGACCTCGAGAAGATCACCGCGAAGGTGCTCGCGGTGAACTTCGCCGACGACGAGCTGAACCCGCCCCAGCTCGACGTGATGAACGCCGCCATTGCACGGGTGAAGGACGGGCGCTTCGTGCTGGTCCCGACCTCGCCCGAGACGCATGGCCACCAGTCCCTGCGCTTCGCGAGCCTGTGGAAGGGGTACCTCGCCGAGTTCCTGGGGCAGCCCGAGGCGACCACGGAGAAGAAGAACTCCTCGGAGCGGCCGGAGGGCAGCCGGTAACGGCCGCGGGCGGGCCGCCGCCGTCCTCGGGCCTCTCCGCCGTCCCGCGGCGGAGAGGCCCGATCACGGCGAGTTGTGCACTTTCTTGCAGAAATCGAGAGAACCTTAAGTATTCCGGTTCAGAGTGACGGGCCTGAGCGTCCCCACTCCTCTCTCGGATCCAGCATGCGTCTATCCCTCAAGGCAGCCCTGGCGGGCTCGTTCAGCATTCTCGCTGTGGTTGCTGCGGCTCAGGGCGGGATCAGCATCGTCAGACTTTCGAGCATCGATCGCGAAGTCCGCGACATCGCTGACAATTGGCTGCCTTCGGTCGGACTGCTCGGCGACATCAGCACCGCGACGCGCGACGAGCGGGTCAAGACCTACCGCTTCGTCGCCGCCTCGCCGACCGACGCGCTGGTGGCCGAGAACGAGAAGAGCGTGCGGACGAGCCAGGCCGCCCTCGAAGCCCTGCGGCGCGCCTACGAGCCGCTGATCGCCTCGCCCGAGGAGCGGGCGCTGTACCAGCGCTTCTCCGAGACCTGGGCGACCTACACGCAGCGGGTCGAGACCATCGTCGCCCTGATGCGGGAGGGGCGCCGGGCCGAGGCCCTGACGCTCCTCACCGGACCCGAGGCGCTCGGCCTCGCCCAGGCCGCGACCAAGAGCCTGCAGGAGAACCTCGCCCTCAACAAGCAGGGTGCCAAGACCAGCGTCGAGGGCGCCGTCGGCAGCGCGGCCTCCGCCGCCATGACCGCCTGGATCGCCATGGCCGTGACGCTGCTCTCGGCGCTCGCCGCCGCCCTGTTCGGCTGGTTCGGGATCTCGCGGCCGATCACGCGGATGACCGAGGCGATGGGCTCCCTCGCCGGCGGCGACGCGGCGGTCGCCGTGCCGGGCCGGGGCCGCGGCGACGAGATCGGCGCCATGGCCGCGGCGGTGCAGGTGTTCAAGGACAACCTGATCCGCACCCGCACCCTCGAAGAGGAGACGCGGGCGGCGCGGGCCGGCGCCGAGGCGCAGCGCCGGGCCGCCGCGCGGGCCCTGGCCGACGATTTCCAGCGGGCCGTCGGGGGCATCGTCGGGGGCGTGACCGCCGCCGCGACCGAGCTCCAGGCGACCGCCGGGGCCATGACCGCCAACGCCACCCGGACCGCCGGGCAATCCAGCACCGTGGCCGCGTCCGCCGGAGAGGCCGCCTCGAACGTCGCCACCGTCGCCGCGGCGGCCGAGGAACTCGGCGCCTCGGTGCAGGAGATCGGCCGGCAGGTCGACGGCTCGGCGACGCTGGCGCAGGCCGCCGTGGACGAGGCCGGGCAGACCGCGACCCTCGTGCGCGACCTCTCGGATTCCGCCGCGCGGATCGGCGACGTGGTGGCGATGATCGCCACGATCGCCGGGCAGACCAACCTGCTCGCGCTCAACGCCACGATCGAGGCCGCCCGCGCCGGCGAGGCCGGCCGCGGCTTCGCGGTGGTCGCCGCCGAGGTCAAGGAGCTCGCCAACCAGACCGCCCGGGCGACCGAGGACATCACCGGTCAGATCGGGCGCATCCAGGGCGCGACCGGGCAGGTGGTCCAGGCCATCGACGGCATCTCCGGCCGCATCCGCGAGATCAGCGGCGTCGCCACCGGCATCGCGGCGGCGGTCGAGGAGCAGGGGGCGGCGACGCAGGAGATCGTGCGCAACGTCGCTCAGGCCGCGGGCGGGACCGAATCGGTCACCCGCACCATCGCCGAGGTGGCGGGCACGGCCGAGGAGACCGGCGCGGCAGCGGCCCAGGTGCTCGCCTCGGCGACCGAATTGTCGCGCCAGTCCGAG
>NZ_BPRD01000012.1 GCF_022179745.1 Methylorubrum podarium | reverse complement strand
AAGAAGTAGCGCGGCACGTCGGTCTCCGAGTCTGGTCCAGGCTTCATCAGCCAACCGCGCATGACGGGGACGGGTTTCGATGCGCGGTCCGCAAGGGATGGGATCGCCAAAGAAAAACCCGCCGGCTCGCGCCGACGGGCTTTCGCAGGGTCCACACTCTCGCGCGCGGTGGGAGCTGCAGCCCCGTCCCCGGACCGGCGGGGGAACTCGACCTTCCGCAGCGTTCAGGGAGCCACTATCCCTGCCGATCCTGGTTGGGTGGCGTGTCCTGATCCGCGTCGGCGGTACGCGCGGGGGAGCCGGTGATGCCGTGATGTCTCATGGCCGACCTCCTTGTCTCAGGGCGGCGCCGCAGCGCCGATGAGGAGAGGCTAGGACGGTTCAGCGGCCCCGCGCAAGCCCCTTTCTTCCTTGCACCTGTCCGATCGCCCTTCGGCGATCGGACAGGTGTTTTCCCGGCCTCAGGCGCCGGCGGCCGCCTCCGCGGCCTCAGGCTTTCGCTCCGCTCGGCGCCTCGGCAGGCCGAGGCCCGCTCCGCGGGGCGCTCTTCGCGCCCGGCAGGCGGCGCCTTCGCTCTTCGAGCGAGGGCGCCGTTCCTTGCGTTGGACCGCCCCGCACACGATCTGTCCGCATCGAGGGGAAACAGATTTTTGCGTCCACAGGGCGCAGAGCGAAGGTGCGCGGCCTCCCGATGTCCTCTTCCCGACCCTCCCTCCCTCCCCTCTCCGTCCTCGATCTCGCCTTCATCCCGGAGGGCGCCACGCCGGGGCAGGCGCTCGCCAACAGCGTCGGCCTCGCCCGGCACGCGGAGGCGCTCGGCTACCGCCGCTTCTGGCTCGCCGAGCACCACAACATGACCGGCATCGCCAGCGCCGCCACGGCGGTGGTGATCGGCCACGTGGCGGCGGGCACCAGCTGCATCCGGGTCGGCGCCGGCGGGATCATGCTGCCCAATCACGCGCCGCTGGTGATCGCCGAGCAGTTCGGCACGCTGGAATCGCTGTTCCCGGGCCGGATCGACCTCGGGCTCGGCCGGGCGCCTGGGACGGACGGGCTGACGCTGCGGGCGCTCCGCCGCGATTACGGCTCGGCGGAGCGGTTTCCCCAGGACGTGCTCGAATTGCAGGCCCTGTTCGGCCCGGTGCGGGAGGGGCAGGCGGTGCAGGCGGTGCCCGGCGCGGGGCTGAGAGTGCCGCTGTGGATCCTCGGCTCGAGCCTGTTCGGGGCGGAACTCGCCGGCATGCTCGGCCTGCCCTACGCCTTCGCCTCGCATTTCGCGCCCGACGCGCTGCTGCCGGCTCTGGAGGCCTACCGCGCCCGGTTCCAGCCCTCCGAGCAGCTGCAGCGGCCCTACGCCATGGTCGGCATCAACGTCGTCGCGGCGGAGACCGACGCGGAGGCGCGGCGGCTGTTCACCACGCCGCAGCAGCAATTCGCCCGGCTGGTGCGCGGCACCCGCGGCCTCCTGCCCCCGCCGATCGACGACATCGAGGCCTACTGGAGCCCGTCGGAGAAGGCGCAGGCCTCGCGGATGCTGGCGCGCTCGCTGGTGGGCTCGCGCGAGACCGTCCGCGCCGGGCTGGAGGCGCTGGTGGCCGAGACCGGCGCCGACGAGGTGATGGTGGCCTCGGCCGTCCACGATTACGGGGCGCGGCTCGCCTCCTACGCGATCCTCGCCGAGGCGCATGGGGCGCTCGCGGGCGGTCCGGCGGCGCAGGCCCTGCCCGCGCGCTCAGCGGCCTGAGCGCGGCGCGTCCTTGGCGGGTTTGTCCTGAGCGATCTTTTCCGGGGCGGGCGGCGGCGGAAGCTGCGTGATGTGGCGCAGGGCCGGGGGGGCCTCCGTCACCTTGGCGGGGCCGGCGCCGTCCTGCTCCATGACCCGCGCGATGAGGCTGCCCAGGGCGAAGCCGCCCAGGCCGAGGAGGATCGCGAGGCCGGTGCGCTTGATCATGGCCGGTATCCATGGCCGAGAGGGGTGGCCAGTGCCGTCCGGGCTGGGCGGGCGCGGAAGCGGCCCATCCTGGCGCGGATTGGTTGACGGATCGTGCGACCGCCCGCGCGGCGCTTCGACCTCTCCGCGCACGAACCAGAACGCTGCGGGTTCGGGAGAGGCAATCGGGGCGGTCAGTGCGCCCCGCCGGTCTCGACGAACTTGAACAGGAACACGGCCGCGATCACCCACACCACCGGCTTCACCTCGCGGGCGCGGCCGGTCAGCGCCTTGAGAACCGCGTAGGTGATGAAGCCGAAGGCGACGCCGTTGGCGATGGAATAGGTGAACGGCATCAGGAGCGCGGTGACGCAGGCCGGGATCACCTCGGTGAGGTCGTCCCAGTCGAGGGCGGTGAGGTCGCGCAGCATCAGGCAGGCGACGTAGAACAGGGCCGGCGCGGTGGCGTAGGCCGGCACCGAGCCGGCGAGCGGCGCGAAGAACAAGCAGGCGAGGAACAGCACGGCCACCGTCGCGGCGGTGAGCCCGGTGCGCCCGCCCTCCTCCACCCCCGCGGCGCTCTCGAGATAGGCGGTAGTGCTCGACGTGCCGAGCAGCGAGCCGGTGAAGATCGCCGCGGAATCGGCCATCAGCGCCCGGTCGAGCGCCGCCGAGCGCCCCGTCTCCGGCAGGAGCCCGGCGCGGCTCGCCACCGCCATCAGCGTGCCGGTGGCGTCGAAGAGTTCGACCAGGAACAGCACGAGGATGACGTTGAGGAGCCCGCCGGTGAGCGCGCCGGGAATGTCGAGGGCGAACAGCGTGGGGCTCAGCGCGGGCGGCGCCGAGACGAGGCCCTGGAAGGCGTTGCCGGCGAAGACGAAGCTCAGGCCCGTCACCGTCAGGATGGTGAGGAGGAGCGCCGCCCGCACCCGCCGCGCCGAGAGCACCGCCACCATCAGGAAGCCCAAGGCCGCGAGCACGGTGCCCGGCTGGCGCAGGTCGCCCAGGGTCACGAAGGTGGCGGGGTTGGCCGCCACCACGCCCGCGTTCTTCAGGGCGATGATCGCGAGGAACAGGCCGATGCCGACGGTGAGCGCGATCCGCATGGAGCGCGGGATGCCCTCGACGATGACCGCGCGCAGGCCGGTCAGGGTCACGGCGAGGAAGCAGAGGCCGGAGATGAACACCGCCCCGAGCGCCGCCTGCCACGTGTAGCCCATGCCCTGCACGACGACGTAGGCGAAGTAGGCGTTGAGCCCCATGGCCGGCGCCAGCGCCACCGGCCAATTGGCGGCGAAGGCCATCACCAGGGAGCCGAGGGCGGCGATGAGGCAGGTCGCGACGAAGACCGAGCCCTTCGGCATCCCGGCATCGGCGAGGATGCTCGGGTTGACGAAGACGATGTAGGCCATGGTGAGGAAGGTGGTGAGCCCCGCCAGAAGCTCGGTGCGCATCGTGGTGCCATGCGCCTCCAGCTTGAACAGGCGCTCCAGCAGGTTTCGCGCCGCCGCCGGGTCGCGCCTCATGTCCATCCCGCCGTCACCCCTCCCCCGCCGCCGCGTCCACCATTACGAAAAAATCCGGTCGTGGGTGTCGGCGAACGGCAGCCCGGTCGTCGCTCCGGGAAGCGCGCGGGATCGGGAGGATCCTTCGAGGCTGCGCTTCGCTGCGCATCTCAGGATGAGGATGGGGGTTGGGATTGTCCGCCGCGTGCCCGGCCGAGCGGTCAGCGAAACGCGGTCATCCCGCCGCGGGCGGCCGGACCCGACAGGGGCAGGCCGAAGCGGCCGGTGCTGGGGCTGATCGCATTGGTGGTCCAGCGGGGATCGTGGAGGCGCGGGCGCTCGGAGGGCGGCAACTGCTCGATCAGCCGGCGGTAGCGCACCGACGCTTCGTCGTTGGGAAAGGCCTGTGCCTGGACGGCACCGGCGAGGGAGATGCCGCCGAAGACGAGGGCGGCGAGGAGCGGAAGACGGGACATGGCGTGACACTGCGTTCCGGTGGAAGCCGGTGAGAGACGATGGGGAAGCCGAAGGGCTGACATGGGCGCCCGGACCGCGAACCGCAATCCGGAGCGCCGTTTTCGGAAACGTCTCAGGTCCGGCGCTGCGTCGCGCCCTCCCGCTCGTTCCAGCCGTCGAGCACCTTGTCCAGCGTCAGCGGGTAGTCGCGGATGCGCAGGCCCGTGGCGTTGTAGACGGCGTTCGCCAGGGCCGCCCCGGCGCCGCAGATGCTGACCTCGCCGAGCCCCTTGCTCTTCAGCGGATTCGCCTTGTCGTCGAGTTCGGGCAGGAACACCGCGTCGATCGCCGGCACGTCGGCATGCGCCGGCACGTGGTACTCGGCGAGATCGTGGTTGACGAAGGAGCCGTAGCGCGGATCGGTCTCGGCCGCCTCCATCAGCGCCGCGCCGATGCCGAAGATCATGCCGCCGATGGCCTGCGAGCGGGCGGTCTTCTGATTGAGGATGCGCCCGCCGGTGAACACGCCGAGCATCCGCCGCAGGCGGATCTCGCCGGTGTCGGAATCGACCCCGACCTCGGCGAAATGCGCGCCGTAGGAGTGCTGCGAGAACTTCTCCTTCATCGCGCCGGGCTTGATCTCGCCCTTGGCCTCGACGCCCTGCGCGCCGGCGAGATCGGTGAGCGCCTCCGAGCGGTTGCCGGCGGTGACGCGGCCGTCCGCGAACACGGCGCCCTCCGGGGTCAGGTCCGCCTTCTGCAGCAACGCCTGCCGGAGGTTGTCGCAGGCGACGTAGAGTGCCGAGCCGGCCGAGCCCGCGCCGAACGAGCCGCCGGAGCCGGCGGCCTTCGGATAGGCGGTGTCGCCGATCTCGACGCGGATGCGCTCGATCGGCAGCCCCATCATCTCGCCCGCGATCTGGGCCAGGATCGTGTAGGTGCCGGTGCCGATATCGGTCATCGCCATCCGCACGGTCAGCGTGCCGTCGGGGTTGAGCCGCACGCCGGCCTGCGAGGGCATCAGCGGGTTGAGGCGCGAGGCCGCCGCCATGCCCATGCCGACGAGCCAGCGCCCGTCCCGGGTCGCGCCGGTGGCCCCGCGCCTGTCCCAGCCGAAACGCTGCGCGCCCTCGCGCATGCAGGCGACGAGCTGGCGGGTCGAGTACGGGACCTTCTTCTCCGGGTCCTGCTCCGGCTCGTTGCGCAGCCGCAGCTCGATCGGATCGACTTTCAGCTGCTCCGCCAGTTCGTCCATGGCGCATTCGAAGGCGAGCTGGCCGACCGCCTCGCCCGGCGCCCGCATGGCGGAGGCGATCGGCACGTTGAGGTTGGCGAGCCGGTGCCGGGTCAGGCGGTTCTGCGCCGCGTAGAGCGAGCGGGTGACGACGGCGGAGGTCTCGTAGAAGACGTCCCCCGGCGCGGTGGCCGACCAGGATTCGTGGCCGATGGCGGTGAGGCGGCCGTTCGCGTCGGCGCCGAGGCGGATGCGCTGGATCGTGTCGCTGCGGTGGGTCGCGACGTGGAATTCCTGCTGTCGGGTCAGCGCCACCTTCACCGGGCGCCGCAGGCTCTTGGAGGCCAGCGCCGAGAGGATCGCCTCGGGCTGCGGCTGCAGCTTCGAGCCGAAGCCGCCGCCGATATAGTGCGAGACGAGCCGCACGTTCTCCGGCTTCAGCTTCAGCACCGAGGCGAGCGAGGCCTGGCCGCGGTTGAGCATCTGGTTGGCGGTGAACAGGGTCACCCGGTCGCCGTCCGGCCCGCTCTCCCAGGAGGCGATGGTGGCGTGCGGCTCCATCTGCGCGTGGATCTGCACCGGGGTCGTGTATTCGACGTCGAGCTTGACCGGGGCATCGGCGAAGGCGCCGTCGAAATCGCCGAGTTTCGAGTCGGGCGGGGTCTGCGCCGGCTTCGGCTCGATCGCCGTCGGCCGGGCCGCCTTCAGCGAGGCGTCCGGTGTCTCGACGTCGTACTCCGCCCGCACGAGGGCCGCCGCCGCGCGGGCCTGCTCGAAGCTCTGCGCCACCACGAAGGCGATGGGCTGGCCGTGGAAGCGGATCTCGGGGCCCTGCAACTGGGGATAGACCTGCTCCTTCTTCTCGCCCTGCTCCGGCACGTTCTCGTGGGTCATCACGAGGAGCACGCCCGGCGCGCGCTTGGCCGCGGAGACGTCGAGGCTGCGGATGCGGCCCTTGGCGATGCCGGCTTCCACCAGGAAGCCGTAGGCCGGGTTCTTCAGGTCGCGGGTCTCGTAGGCGTAGGGCGCGCGGCCCGTCACCTTGAGGCGCCCGTCGATGCGGTCGATGGGGCGTCCGACGAGCCCGTCCGGCTTGCCGTCGAGGGGCGTCGCGCCGATCGGCTGGTTCATGTCCATGGCGAGACTCCTCAGGCGCGAAGGGCGTCGGCGACGGTGGCGCGCAGCGTCCGGCGGGTGAGCGGGATCTTGAAGTCGTTGGAGCCCTGGCCGCGGGCGCCCTCCAGCACCCGATCCGCGGCGGCGTCCGCCGAGCCGGTCTCGACGAGCGCCGCCTCCGCTGCCTCGACCCGCCACGGCTTGTGGGCCAGCCCGCCGAAGGCGAGCTTCGCCAGCTTCGGCTTCTCGCCCTCGCCTTTCGCGATGATCGCGGCCACCGACACCGTGGCGAAGGCGTAGGAGGCCCGGTCGCGGACCTTGCGATAGAGGTGCACGCCCTCGACGGGTTTCGGGAGCGTCACGGCGGTGATGAGCTCGCCGGGCTTCAGATCGGTCTCGATCTGCGGGGTGTCGCCGGGCAGGCGGTGGAACGCGGCGATCGGAATCTTTTTCGCGGCACCCTGCGGATCGATCGTCTCTACCGTCGCGTCGAGGACGCGCAGGGCGACGTTCATGTCGGAGGGGTTGGTGGCGATGCAGGCCTCGCTCGCCCCGAGCACCGCCATGATCCGGTTGAACCCGCCGATGGCCGCGCAGCCCGAGCCCGGCTCGCGCTTGTTGCAGGGTTTGGTCGTGTCGTAGAAGTAGTAGCAGCGGGTCCGCTGCAGCAGGTTTCCGGCGGTGGTCGCCTTGTTGCGCAGCTGGCCCGAGGCGCCCGCGAGCAGGGCCTTGGCCAGGACCGCGTAGTCCCGGCGCACCCGCGGATGCGCGGCGAGATCGGAATTGCGCACCAGCGCGCCGACGCGCAGGCCGCCGTCCTGCGTGTCGGTGACCTCGGCCAGCGGCAGGCGGTTGACGTCGATCAGGGTCGCGGGCGTCTCGATCTGAAGCTTCATCAGGTCGAGCAGGTTGGTGCCGCCGGCGATGAAGCGGGCGTCGGGCCGCTCGGCGGCGAGCCGTGCCGCGTCCTGGACCGTGGCGGGGCGCTCGTAGGCGAAAGCCTTCATGGGATCCGCCTCCTCAGATCTTGGTGCCGGCGTCGCGGATCGCCGCGACGATGTTGGGATAGGCCGAGCAGCGGCAGATGTTGCCGCTCATCCGCTCGCGGATTTCCGCGTCGCTCAAGGAGACCTTGGCCGAGAGATCATCCGTGACATGACTCGGCCAGCCCGCCTCGATCTCCGAAAGCATGCCGGCGGCGGAGCAGATCTGGCCCGGCGTGCAGTAGCCGCACTGGTAGCCGTCATGATGCAGGAAGGCGGCCTGGAGCGGGTGCAGCTCCTCGCCGCGGGCCAGCCCCTCGATGGTGGTGACGTCGTCGCCCTCGTGCATCGCGGCGAGCGTCAGGCAGGCATTGATCCGCCGCCCGTTCACCAGCACCGTGCAGGCGCCGCACTGGCCGTGGTCGCAGCCCTTCTTCGAGCCGGTCAGGTCGAGATGCTCGCGCAGCGCATCGAGCAGCGTGGTGCGGGTGTCGAGGGTGAGGTCGTGCCGCTGCCCGTTGACCGTGAGCGAGACCGGCATGGTCTGCGGCTGCGGGTCTGCGGCCGTCACCGGGGCGGCCTGCGCCCGGCCGCGGAGGGAGGCGCCGAGCGTCGCCAGGGCGGCGCAGCTCCCCATCACCGTGCGGCGCGTCGGGTCGAAGCGCCGGTCTCTCGTTGAATGGTCTGTCATGGGGCCTGCCGTCCCGCGCATCCGGACCGGCCGCGCGGGGCACGGCCAGTCTGGAATGGATCGAAAACTGCAGGCGGAACGCCGCGGGCGTTCCGGTTGATCCGAGCGGGCACCGCGCCCCTATGGCGCAGCGCGGGGGTTGTCCCTGCCGCCCGCGCATCCTTCGGTGGCGTCCGGACGGACCTCAGCTCCAGGCGTGGAGCGGCGGGTTCACCCCGTTCAGCGCGTGATTGCCGACGATCGCGATCTTCCAGCGCACGGGATCGTGGAGGGTGTGGGTGCGGGCGTTGCGCCAGTGGCGGTCGAGATTGTGCTCGGCGAGCGTCGAGCGGGTGCCCGCGAGTTCGAACAGGGTGTTGGCGGCGGCCAGCGCGACCTCGGTGGTCAGCACCTTGGCCTCGGCCGTGGCGATCTGGGCGGCGGCCACGCTCTCCGGGGTCGGGTTCGCCACCGCCGCGTCGATGGC
>NZ_BPRD01000011.1 GCF_022179745.1 Methylorubrum podarium | reverse complement strand
CTGATGCGCCCCCTCACCACCGCCTGCCGGCTCGACAGGCTCTCGGCGAGGCGGCCCTCCACCGCCTCCAGGGTGCCGGCGGCCTCGGTGAGGGCGCCGACATGGGTGCCGGTGCGCTCCACCAGCGCCTTGCCGCGGGCGTCCAGGGTCTCGGCGAGATCGGAGGCCTGGGCGAGCGCCCCCTGCGAGGCTTCGCGCAGGGCCACGACCTGCGTCGAGACCCGGTCGGAGGCCTGCGCCGTGTCGGCGGCGACCCGGTCCAGGGACGCCTGGATCTGCTCGACGCGGGCCGCGAGCCCGTGCTCGACGGCGGCCAGGTTCTCGGAGGCGCCGCCGACGAGAGCCTTGAGCGCGTCGTTGGCGCTCTCGATCCGGGTCAGGAAGCCCGCGACGTCGTGGCGGACCCGCTCGTTCGCCTGGGCGACGGTGCCGGCAGAGGCTTCCGCCCCTTCGTCCAGGGCCGCGCGCAGGGCCTTGGCCGACTCGACGGTGCGGACCACGATGGCGTCGGTCCGCTCGCGCAGGGCCTCGACCAGCGGCGCGCCCTTGTCGGCGATGAGCCGGTCGAGCGCCTGCTCGCGCTCGGCGAGGGCCTCGGCCAGCGCCGCGGCCGGCCCGTCGATCAGGCGGGCCAGCGCCCCGTTGCGCTGATCCATCGTCTCGGCCAGCGCCTCGGCACGGGCCTGGACCTCGGAGGCGTGACGGTGGGCGCGCTCCTCCAGCATCCGGCCCATCCGGGCGATGCCCTCCTCCACCAGCGCCGCGTAGGCGGTCTGGCGCTCATCGAGAGTCTCGGTGAGGGCCGTCTGCCGCGCGGCCCGCTCGTCGAGCGCCGCGACCAGCCGGGCGGTGCCGCCGTCGATGAGCGCCGCGTAGGCCTCCTTCTGGCGGTCGAACGCCTCGGCCAGCACCGCGTGGCGGCGCGCCCGCTCTTCCAGTGCGGAGACCATGCGGGCGGTGCCCTGCTCGATCAGCGTGGCGTAGGCGTCCCGCTGCCCGTCGAACGCCTCGGTGAGGGCGGCCTGCCGCTGGGCGCGCTCGTCCAGCGCCGCCGCGACGCGGGCGGTGCCGGCCTCGATCAGGTCGGCGATGGCCTTCTGGCGCTCCTCCACCGTCTCGAACTGGGCTCCGTGCTGGCGGGCGCGCTCGTCGAGCGCGGCGACCATGCGGGCGGTGCCCTCGTCGATCTGGGCGGCGTAGGCGTCCTGGCGCTCGTCGAAGGCGTCGGCCAGGGCGTTGGCGCGGCTCGCCACCACGGTGG
This sequence comes from Methylorubrum podarium, assembly GCF_022179745.1. GTDB lineage: Bacteria > Pseudomonadota > Alphaproteobacteria > Rhizobiales > Beijerinckiaceae > Methylobacterium > Methylobacterium podarium. The sequence continues at coordinate 3,099 of NZ_BPRD01000011.1, read as the reverse complement.
CGAAGGCGCGCAGGCGCGCGTCGATGCGGGCGGTGAACGCCTCGCTGCGGCTGTCGACGGCCTGCGTCAAAACGGCGGACTGGTTCTCCACGACCTGCGCGAAGGCGCTGCCGCGGCTCTCGACCAGCCCGTCGAGCCCGCGCATGCGCTCGTCGAACAGGGTGGCCAGCGCCTTGATCTGGGCGTCGAGGCGACCGGTGAGCGCCGCCGAACTCTCGTCCACCAGGGAGCCGAGGGTGGCGTGGATCTCGTCGAACAGGCGGCGCAGCTCCTGCGCCCGCGTCTCGACGCTCTGGGCGACCTGCTGGCCGCGTCCGTCCACGAGCTCGCCGAGGACGCCGAGGCGCTCGTCGAACAGGGTGGCGAGGCCGCGCGTGCGGGCATCGACCTCGCCGGTCGCGCGGCCGATGCCGCCCTCCAGCGTCTCGACGAACAGGCGCGCGCCCTCGGTCAGCGCCGCCTGGAGCGGCAGGATACGGCCCTGGAAGCCCTCGTCGAGGTGGCCGGCATGGCCGTCGAGCAGCCCGCGGATCTCGGCCGTACGGTGATCGAGGATCTCCTGAACCGTGCGGGCCCGCTCCTCGAGGGTCGCGCGCAGGGTATCGTTGCGGGCGTCGAGCATGGCGCGGATCTCGCCCGCCCGACTGTCGAGCAGGTCCTGGACCGTGCGGGCCGGTTCCTCCAGGGCGGAGCGCAGGGCGTCGAGGCCGGCATCGAACTCGCCGCGGACATGGCCGGCACTGCCGTCCACGAGCGCGCGCAGGTCGTCCGTGCGGTGGTCGAGCAGGGTGCGGAGCTCATCCGCACGGGTTTCGAGGGTCTGGCCGAGGCGGCCCGCGCCCTCGCCCAGGAGGCCGTCGACCTGACCCATGAGGTCGCGCAGGGCGGTGAGCAGCGCGGTGCTGCGGCGGTCGAGCAGGGCGCCCAGCGACGCGCCCCCCTGTTCCAGGGCCTGGGTGATGTCGGCGAGGCGGCCGTCGAGCCCTTCCACCGCCGAGCGGTTGCGCTGGTCGAGGTCGGCGGCGAGCGCGCCGCCGCGCTCGTCGAACAGGTGGTTGAGGCTTTCGGCCCGCTCGTCGAACAGCCGGGCGATGGCGTCGACATGGCCGCCGAGCGCCTCGACCGCGAGGCCGCTGCGGCGTTCCAGCAGGGCGACGAGGTCGCGGATCCGGCCGGTCAGCTCGCCGTCGATGGTGCGGGTGCGGCTCTCGATCAGGCGCACCGCCTCGAGCGCCTGGATGCCGAAGGAATCGTCGAGGTGGCGCGTGCGCTCCTCCAGCGTGCCGTTGAGGGCATCGAGGCGCGCGACCACGCCGGAATCGAAGCGCTCGGCGCCCTCGTCGAGGCGGCGGGCGAGGTCCTGCGTCGTGTGTTCGAGCCGCTCGGCGATCTCGGCGGCGCGGGCGGCGAGAACGTCGCCCACGGAGCGGCCGCGGTCGGCGATGTCCTGCGCGCTGCCTTCGATGCGCCGGTCGAGGGCATCGACGAGGATGCGGTTGCCCTCGTCCAGGGTGCGGGCGATCTCGGAGGCGCGCAGCACCAGGGTCTCGTTGAGGGCGTTGGCGCGGGCGCCGAGCCGCGTGTCGACATGGCCGACGAGGGCCGCGAAGCTCTCGCCGATCTCGGCGGCGCGCCGGGCCGAGACGGATTCCATCTCGGCGAGCCGCGCCTCGACGGTGTCGCCGGCGAGGCGGGCGCGCTCGGCCAGGGAGTCGGCCAGCGCGCTGCCCTGCACGGCGATGATCCGGTCGATCTCGCTGAGGCGGGAATCCAGGGTGTCGCCGAGCGTCCGCGCGTTCCCGGCGATCCGGTCGGCGAGGATGTCGCCGCGGGCGATGGTCTCCTGCAGGGCGGCGAGCCGGCTGCCCAGCGCCTCCTCGACCGCGCGGGCGCGGCTGTCGGCGGTTTCGACGAAGGCGGCGTGGCTGCGGTGGAGCGCGTCGCCGACCTGCGACACGTGGCCGGCGATGGCAAGCGCCACCTCGCGGCCGGTGCCTTCGAGACGGGTCTGGGCCTCGTCGGACTGGCTGGCGATCAGGGCGGCGGCGCCGCGGCCATGGTGGCCGAAGCGCTCCTCCAGGCTGGCCAGACGCGCGTCGAGATCGGAGCCGACGCCCTCGGCGGTGCGCGACAGGATCTGCGCCGCGGACTCGCCGCGGGCGGACAGCTCCTCGCCGATCCGGGCCAGCGCGTCGCGCAGGCTCCGCAGCGATTCCTCGGTGAGCGTGCCGACCTCGCCGCCGACGCGCTCGGCGGTCCGGGTCAGCGCCTCCGTGATCTCGGCGCTGCGGCCGTCGATCTCCGCGCGGATCTGGCCCAGCAGGTCGCGCAGGCCCTGCGCCGAAAGGTCGGCACGGCTGCCGATCTCGCCGCCGGCCTGGGTCGCCGCCAGCGACAGCGCCACGCTCGCCTCGGAGCCGCGCAGGGCGATCTCGTCGGCGACCTGCCGCAGGAGGTCCTGGAGCGCGTGCATCGACTGGTCGGTGCGGTCGCCGATCTCGCCGCCGGCATGGGCCGCGGCGAGCGCCAGGGCACCGGTCGCCTCGGCGCTGCGGGCGGTGAGTTCGTCGGCCATCCGCTGGATCGCGGCGTGGAGCGTCTGCGAGGCGCTCTCGCTACGGCTGCCCAACTCCCCGCCGACGCGCTCGGCGGCGGCCTGGAACCGGCCGACCACGTCGTCCGAGCGGGTCTCGACGGCGGCGGCGGCCTCGTCGGCCGCCCGGCGCAGGGTCTCGGCGGCCTCGGCGAAGCGCGCGGCGACCAGGGCCGCCTGCGCCTGCGCGGCGCCCGACGTCTCCTCGGCGGTGTGCAGCATCCGCGCGGTCGATTCCGCGGTGCGCTCGGCGAGCAGGCCGCTCACGGTCTCGGCGGCCTCGCGCAGGCGGCGCTCCAGCGCCTCGACGCTCGCGCCGACGGAGGCGGTCGCGGCCTCGGTGTTGCGGCGGTTGCCGTCCTGGGCGGCCCCGGTGCGGGCGTCGAGATCCTCGGAGAGCCGTGCCACGGAGTCGCGCAGGCTCTCGGCGGTGCCGGTCACGTTCGCGGCGAAGGCGGAGCCGAGCCCGGCCAGCGCCTGCTCGACGGTGGCGGCCGCCTGGGCCG
>NZ_BPRD01000010.1 GCF_022179745.1 Methylorubrum podarium | reverse complement strand
CTTCGATTATCAGGCCGGCGATGTCGGCTACGTGCCCTTCGCCATGGGCCATTACATCGAGAATACCGGCGACACGCCGCTGACCTTCCTCGAGATGTTCCGCAGCCCGCGCTACGTCGATGTCTCCCTGCGGCAATGGATGGCGCTGACCCCGCACGCCCTGGTGCAGGCGCACACCAAGCTCGACCGCGCGGCGATCGATGCCCTGCCGCAGACCAAGTCGTTCGTCGTGCCGGGCTGAAACCGTCAATCCGGCTTGCCGAGCCGGCGGTCGAAGATCCTCCGCACCCCCCGCCGCTCCTCGTCGAGCCGGGCGCTGAGCGCCTTGGCGTCGGGCAGGTTGGCGGCGCGGGCGAGGCGGGCGAGCGCCACGTCGGACGCCTGGGTCGGGTCGCCCTCGACCATCAGGCGCTGCCAATGATGCACGTCGTCGAGGAGGCGGTAGGCGTCGACGAGCTGCTCCGCCTCGTCGGCCGGCACGAGCCCGGCCTGCGCCGCCCGCGCGATCACCTCGGGGGCATCGCGCCCGATCAGCTCGGGATGGCCGTGGGCATGTCCGAGCACGAGGGCCTGGGCGAGGAAGTCGAGGTCGAGCAGACCGCCGGGGCTGAGCTTGAGGTCGAGCGGGCCGTGATCGCCCTTCTCGTCCTCGACCGTGGCGCGCATGGCGCGCACCGAGCGGTTCACCGCCTCCGGGTCGCGCGCCTGCATCAGCGCCTCGCGGATCACCGATTGCGCCTCCTCGGCGAGGCTCGCGTCGCCGGCGATGACGCGGGCGCGGGTGAGCGCCATGTGCTCCCACAGCTCCGCCTCGTCCCGCTGGTAGGCGCGGAAGCTGCGGAACTGCGCCGCGGTCGCACCCTGGCCGCCGCCGGGACGCAGGCGAAGATCCACCTCGTAGAGCAGGCCGCGCCGGGTCGGGGCGGTGAGCGCCGCGACGAGGCGCTGGGTCAGCCGGTTGTAGGCCACCGCCGCGTCGAGGGGCTTCGGGCCGGTGCTGGTGCGGTCCTCCGGGTCGAAGTCGTAGAGCACGACGAGATCGAGGTCGGATTCCGCCGTGAGCTGGTGCGAGCCGAGCCGGCCGTAGCCGAGGACGACGATGCGGCCTTTCGGGATCGGGCCATGATCCGCGAAGAAGGTTTTCGACACGGTCTCCAGGGCAGTCGCGACGGCGGCGTCGGCGATCGCCGAGAAGGCGCAGCCCGCCGCCTGCGGCGTCAGGATGCCGGAGAGAAGCCGCGCGCCGGTGAGGAAGCGGAGTTGCCGGGCCGCGTCGCGGCTGCGGTCGAGGAACGCTTCGTGGCTGTCGGGCTGGCCGAGGAGGGCGCGGTAATGCGCGGCGATCGCCGACGCATCCACCGTCGGATCGCCGAATTCGGGATCGATCACCGCGTCCAGCACGTGCGGCGAGAAGGCGACGGTCCCCGCCAGGCGCGGGGCGCTGCCGAGCAGGTCGGCGAAGAGCAGCCGCAGCCGCTCGTGCTCGCGCAGGATGGTCAGGAGCTCCACCGCCGCCGGCATGCGGCCGAAGGCGCGGTCGAGGTTGGCGAGCGCCGCGTCCGGATCGGGCGTGCCCGCGAGCGCCTTGAGCAGGGCGGGGACGAGTTCCGTCAGCACCTCGCGGGCGCGCGGGCTGCGCACGGCCGCGCGGCGTCCGAAATGCCAGCCGCGGACGGTGTCGGTGACCCGCTCGGGGTCGCGAAAGCCGAGGCTGCGCAGGGTGGCGAGCGTCGCCGGGTCGTCGGCGGCACCGCTGAAGACGAGATCGCCCACATCGGAGGAGAGGTCGGGCCCGGCCTCGAACAGCAGCGCGTAATGCGCCTGCACCCGGCGGGCATGGGCGAGCAGGGCCGCCTCGAAGCCGGCGAGGTCGGGATAGCCGGCGAAACGCGCGAAGGCTTCGAGCTCGGTCCGGTCGGTCGGCAGGCGCTGGGTCTGCTCGTCGCGCACCATCTGCAGGCGGTGCTCGACCGTGCGCAGGAAGGCGTAGGCGTCCGCGAGTTCGTCCCGCGCTTGCGCCGAGATCCAACCGTCCTCGTGCAGGCTTCTCAGCATCGGCACGGTGGAGCGCCCGCGCAGCATCGGCCGACGGCCGCCGAAGACGAGCTGCTGGGTCTGGACGAAGAACTCGATCTCGCGGATGCCGCCGCGGCCGAGCTTGATGTCGTGGCCGGCCACCGCCAGCGCCTCGTGGCCGCGCACGGCATGGATCTGCCGCTTCATGGCGTGGACGTCGGCGATCGCCGCGAAATCGAAGTACTTGCGCCAGACGAAGGGGGTGAGGTCGGCGAGGAACCGCTCGGCGACGGGGATGTCGCCGGCGATGGCGCGGGCCTTGATGAAGGCCGCCCGCTCCCAGTTCTGCCCCATGGTCTCGTAATAGACGTAGGCCGAGGCGAGGCTCATGGCGGTCGGCGTCGAGCCAGGGTCGGGGCGCAGGCGGTAATCAACGCGGTGGACGTAGCCGTCGCGGGTGCGCTCCTGCAGCAGCTTCGAGACGCCCTGCGCCAGCTTGGTGAAGAACGGCGTCGGCTCCAGCCCCTCCTTGAGCGGAGCGGCCTCGGGATCGAAGAAGACGATCAGGTCGATGTCGCTCGAATAGTTCAGCTCGCGCCCGCCGAGCTTGCCCAATCCGAGCACGACGAGGCCCGAGCCGACCTGCGGATCGTTCCGATCTTTGGGCAGGAAGCGCCCGGAGGCGGCGGCCTGGAGCAGCATCGCATCGACGGCCGCCGAGACGGAGGCGTCGGCGAAGTCGGAAAGCGCGGCGGTCACCCGCTCCAGGGGCCAGATGCCGCCGATATCGGCGAGCGCCACGAGGAGCGCGTGTTCGGCCCGGTTCCGGCGCAGGGTCTTGCCGACCGCGTCGAGATCGGGCGCCGCGCCCTCCCCTGCCCGGCCGGCGGCGCGCTGCGCCGCGACGAGCCGGGCGTCGGCGGCCTCCGGAGCCTCGTCGAAGAGGCGGGCGAGGCGGGCGGGATCGCGCGCGGCGAGCGACCAGAGGAAGGTCGAGTGGTCGGCGAGCGCCGCCAGAATGTCGCTGGCAGGACCCTCGCGCATCGGCGCGGGGAGCGCGTCGGCGATCTCGCCGAAGCGGGCTCGTGCCGTTTCGGGGTTCGAGAGCGGCGGCGCTTGCCCCAACCGGGCGATCAGGGCGGACGTGCCGTCGTCGCGGGCGGAAGACCCGTCGTTTCGCCTGCCCATGCCGTGCCTTCCCGCTTCGAGGCGCCCGGGTCGCCGCCGGAACGCGCGTTTTGCCCATCAAACGCGCAATCGCCCGTCTGCCAAGGGCGTTTCGGACGGAACGGGGCGGAAGCGGCGAGACGGAGCTCCCGAGTTCAGGCGGCGCGAAGCGTGCCGACAAAGTCGCGGACGGTCGCGGCGAGCGCGTCGCACTCGCCGGCCAGGCGTTCGGAGGCGTCGAGACCGGCCGCGGCGGCGGTGCCGGTGAGATCGGCGGAGCGGGCGAGACCGTCGAGATTGTCGGAGACGGCCCCGGTCCGCAGGGCCGCCCGTTCGGCGCTGTCGGCGATGGCCGCGGTGGACGCCCCCTGTCCTTCCACGGCCGCGGCAACCGAGCGGGTGATGCTGCCGAGTTCCTCGATCGTTCCGCCGATCCGGCCGATGGCGGCGACCGCCTGCCCCGTCTGCTCCTGGATCGCGAGGATCTGCGCCTCGATCTCCTGCGTCGCGCGGGCGGTGCGGGTCGCGAGCGCCTTCACTTCGCCCGCCACGACACCGAACCCGCGTCCGGCGGCGCCGGCGCGCGACGCCTCGATCGTCGCGTTGAGGGCGAGCAGGTTGGTCTGCTCGGCGATGGTGCCGATCAGCAGCACGATCTGATTGATGCGCTGGGCCGCCTCGGCCAGGGCGCGCACGGTCTCGTCGGTCTGCCCCGCCTCCTGGGTCGCCCGGCCCGCCACCTCGGCGGCGCGGGCCATGTGGCTTCCGATCTCCCGCACGGTGGCCGAGAGCGTGCCGGCCGCAGCCGCCACGCCCTGCACGTCGGCGGCGGTCTCCTGCGAGGCGGCGGACAGGGCCGCCGTGCGACGGGCGGCGTCGCCCGCGGCGGCGGAGAGATCCTGCGAGGCCTGCCGCACCCGGTTGGCGGATTCGGCGGCCTCTCGGACGAGGCCATTCACGCTGCTCTCGAACCGCTCGGCCATCTCGTCGGCCGTGCGGCGGCGGGCGGCGCGCAGTTCCGCTTCGGCCGCGCTCTGACGCGCATGGGCCTCGCTCTCCGCGGCGCGCGCGGCGTCGGCCGCCGCGAGCGAACGGGCCGAGACCGAGAACAGAGAGGCGAGCTGCAGGCTGAGCCAGGCGAGGACGGCCGTCTCCAGCACGACGATGACGGCATGCAGCATTACCCGGCCGAGGTCGGCTCCGTCCGGATAGACCGCCGCCGGCAACATCAGGTTCAGGCCGAGATGGTGGAGCGCGGTCGCGCCGGCGGCGGCGACCAGCACCCGCCAGTCGCAATAAGCCGAGAGCACCGCCAGGGCGGCGAAGAAGTACATGTGCAGGTCGAGCTGCCAAGGATGGCCGGCCGCGGCATCCAGCAACAGCGCCACCATGCCGATCACCGCCACCGCGACGGTCAGACGCGTCGCGAGCCCGTCGCCGTTGATCCGCCACGCGGCGGTCGCTGCCGCGGCAAGACCGAACGCCATCAGCCCCTGCACCCAGACGGCGTTGCCGAGATACGCCGCGACGGCGACGTTGAGCGGGACATGCAGCCAGAGCAGGGCGACGAGGCCGCGGCTCACGGCACGGCGCAGGCTGTCGAGATCGCGCGGACGGGAGACGGTCATTGTCGTCACTTTCAAGTCGTGGCTCTCGGGTCGTCGGTCTCAGGAACGCTCGTCTTCGGGGCGCCGCCCTTCGGGGCGCCGGGCTCGGGCAGGCGTGCAGAGGCCGAGCCCGCGCGGATCGAACAGAAAGAGGGCGCCGCCCGCTCGCAGGCGCTCGACGAAGCCGGGGGCGGACGATCGGGTCACGACGAGCCCCGGCAGCCGACCGAGCGTCAAAACGGCTCCGCCGGCGGTGGCGGCCGCGCCGAGGCTGCGAGCCGAATCCCACCAGGGGGGAAACAATGCCGCGACCGGCTGACCCGGCTCGGCGACCGGATTTCCCAGCCACGCGGCGCCGAGCAGGCTCAGCATCAGGACGGCCATCGGCGGCAGCCAAACTCGCGCGGGGAAGAGAGCCGAAGATTGAGCCTGGATCCTCTCACCCGACATCGATTCAACGCCGCGATCCACCCTCGGACAAGCCATGCCCATCCGATAACTGCTCTATGTTAAGTCGGAGTTACGACGACAAGTAGCATGATGCGGGGCCGACCATGACGTTGCGCCGCTCGCGAGGCCCGGCGTGCAAGGATTGATCGGAGGCCTGATCGTCTCATTACGTCATGTCTTAACCGAACTTTTTCGGCTCGGTCGTCATCCTGTCCCGAGGGAGCGGAAGCAGTCCGGCGGATCACCGGTTGTCCCCCGGCGTGCCGGAGCGTCATGGTCTCGTGCTATCCCCGCGAACGATGCGGCGACCCGGGACGAAAGCGAGTCGATGAGCAGCACCAACCTGATTTCCTTCGCCGAGGCCGCAATCTTCACGGCCGGTTGCGCGCTGATCGCGAGCCGCCGGTTCGACCCACAGCGGCTCGGGGCAGCGCTGGGGCTTGCGACGGTCACGTTAGCGGTCGTGCTGGCGGTTCTGGCTCTGCCCGGCAGCCCGTTGACGACGCTCGCCGACCCCGACGGCGTGCGCAATTTCCTGAACTGAGACCCGCCCCTAGGCCGCCCCGGCCGGCAGGCTGAGGGTGACGGCGAGCCCCGGCCCGTTGTCGGCGAGGTCGAGGCGGCCGCCGTGCAGCCGGGCGACGGCGTTGACGAGGCTGAGACCCAGGCCGAAGCCGGGGCGCGAGCGGGCGGCGTCGAGACGCACGAAGCGGTCGAGTACGCGCCCGCGCTCGCCTTCCGGAATGCCGGGACCGCGATCGGCGACGGTGAGCCGGATCATGTCGCCGGTGCGCCCCGCGGCAACCGTGATCTCCTGCGGATCGGATGCGGCGGACCGGGCGCCGTACTTGATGGCGTTGTCGATGAGGTTGGCGATGGCCTGGCCCACCAGTTCGCGGTTCCCGTCGAGGATCAGATCCGGCTCGGCCTGGACGCTCAGGCTCAGGCCCCTGTCCTCGGCGAGCGGCTCGTAGAGTTCGACCACCTCCCGCGCCACCTCTCCGGCATCGAAGCGGCGGACGCTGTCCGGCGCGTTGCCGGCCTCCAGGCGGGCGATGGTGAGCAGCGCGTTGAACACCCGGATCAGCCCGTCGCTGTCCTCGATCACCCCTTCGATCGCCGCGCGCAGGGCCTCCGGCGTCTCGGCATTGCGCAGGGCCTCGTCGGCGCGGTTGCGCAGGCGCGTGAGCGGCGTCTTGAGATCGTGGGCGATGTTGTCGGAGACCTCCTTCATGCCGCGCATCAGCTCGCCGATGCGTTCCAGCATCAGGTTGAGGTTCTGCGCGAGGCGGTCGAGCTCATCCCCGGTGCCGGCGACCCGCAAGCGCCCGTCGAGATCGCCCGCCATGATGGTGCGGGTCGTCTCGGTCATGTCGTCCACGCGCTTCAGGACGCGGCTCGCCACGAACCAGCCGCCGAGCACGCCGAGCATCACCACCAGTGCCAGCGAGGAGCCAAAGGTGTTGCCGATCGCCGCGCGCAGGCGGTCGCGCTCCTCGGTGTCGCGGCCGACGAGGAGGCGGAAGCCGCCGGCGAGGTTGAAGACGCGCATGATCGCGCGGTGCTCGCCCTGGTCCGATTCGGAGCCGCGCCCGTAATACCCCTCGTACTGTCCGGGCCGGGCCAGGATGTCGGGCGACACGCGGCTGACATTGCCGACGATGTGCTCGCCGGCCGGCGTGGTGACGAGGTAGAGCGAGGCCCCCGGCTCCTTGGCACGCCGCTCCACCACCGCAATGATGCGGCGCAGCCCCCCCGCGGTGTACTGCTCCGACAGACCGTTGATCTCGGCATCGATGGTCGAGACGATCTGGTCGTCGAGCACCCGCCGCGCGTTCCAGGCGACGTAGCCGAGCCCGAGCGAGGCCAGCACCGCGAACAGCACGAGATAGGCGAGCGAGAGCTTGAACGCCGTCGTGCGGAAGATCTTTCCGAGACGCGCGAGGAGCCCGTCCTGCGGCGGCGGCGCGGCGGGGCTCACGAGGGCTGCGGCTCGTCCGGCCGGACCACGTAGCCCGCACCGCGCACCGTGTGGATCATCGGGCGATCGAAGCCGCGATCGATCTTCGCGCGCAGGCGCGACACGTGGACGTCGATGACGTTGGTCTGCGGGTCGAAGTGGTAGTCCCAGACATGCTCAAGCAACATCGTCCGGGTCACGACCTGGCCGGCATGGCGCATGAGGTATTCGAGCAGCCGGAACTCGCGCGGCTGGAGCACGATCTCGCGGCCCGCCCGCGTCACCCGGTGCGAGAGCCGGTCGAGTTCGAGATCGCCGACCCGGTAGGCCGTGGCCTCGCCGGGGCCGGCCGCGGCCGCGCGGCGGCGGGCCAGCACCTCGGTGCGGGCAAGAAGCTCGGAGAAGGCGTAGGGCTTGGGCAGGTAGTCGTCGCCGCCCGCCCGCAGGCCCTTCACCCGGTCGTCCACCTGGCCGAGCGCCGACAGGATCAGGACCGGCGTGGCGATCGCCTGCTCGCGTAAGGAACGCACGAGGGAGAGCCCGTCGAGCTTCGGCAGCATGCGATCGACGATCAGCACGTCGTAATCGCCCTCGCGGGCGAGCGCGTAGCCGTCGAGGCCGTCGCCGGCATGGTCCACGGCGTGCCCGGCTTCCCGGAACGCTTTGACCAGATAGGCGGCGGCCTCGCGGTCGTCCTCGATGATGAGCAGGCGCATGACGCGCGATAGATAAGCTTCGCGCCTCAGGAGCGCGAGGCGTTCACCGACAATTCCGGCTTGTGGTTGAGAGTCTGGAACACCACGCAGTAGCGCTCGGTGAGCTTCAAGAGCTGGTCGAGCTTCTCCTGGGGCGCGTCGGTGTCGAGGTCGAAGGTCAGGCGGATCGCGCGGAAGCCCACCGGCGCCTCCTTGTCGACGCCGAGCGTGCCGCGGAAGTCGAGGTCGCCCTCGGCGCTGACCGTGCCGGCCTTGAGCGGAATCTCGAGGGCGGTGGCCACCGCCTTTACGGTCACGCCCGCGCAGGCGACGAGGGCTTCGAGCAGCATGTCGCCGGAGCAGAGTTCGGCGCCCGAGCCGCCGGTGGCGGGGTGCAGGCCGGCGACCGCGAGCGCGCGGCCGGTCTCGACCTTGCAGGCGATGCTGGTGTCGTCGAGCGCACCCTTCGCCTTCAGGGTGATGACGGCGGAATCCGGCGTCTCGCGGTACTTGTTCTTCAGCGGCGCCTGGAGAGCGCGCAGGGCGTTGGCGTCCATGGAGTTCCTCCGTTTCTTCTGACCGGGCCGGGCTTAGCGGCTTTCCCACCCCCGCGACACCTCAGAACGAGCTGCCGCCGGCCAGTGCCGGCGCATGGGAGGCATCGCGCGGGCGCAGGGAATGGTCGAGGGCCGAGAGGATCGTGCGCGTGGCCGCCTCGCTCGTCGGCGCGGCCGGATCGCGCGGCCTCCGCATCGGCAGGGCCACCGTGTCGTCGAGGCGGCCGGGATGCGGGCGCATGACAATGGCGCGGTCGGCGAGCGCCACCGCCTCGGCGACGTCGTGGGTGACGATCAGCACCGTCGGCCGCACCTCCTCCCACAGGGCCAGAAGATGGCGGTGGAGATCCTTGCGGGTGAAGGCATCGAGCGCCGAGAACGGCTCGTCGAGAAGGAGGACGCGCGGGTTGGCCACGAAGGCGCGGGCGATCGAGACGCGCTGCTGCTGCCCGCCCGACAGCTCGCGGGGCCAGCGCCCGGCATGCTCGGCGAGGCCGACCCGCTCCAGGGCGTGGGCGACGCGGTCCCTCCGCTCACGCCGCGTCAGGTGATCGATGCCGAAGCCGACATTGCCGGCCACATCGAGCCAGGGCAGCAGGCGCGGCTCCTGGAACACGAGGCCGACGCCGGGATGAGGCCCGGTGATCGGCTCGCCGTCCAGCGCGATCCGGCCGGCACTTGGCCGGTCGAGCCCGGCGATGAGGCGCAGGAGCGTGGTCTTCCCGCAGCCCGAACCGCCGATCAGCGCGACGATCTCGGCATTCGGCACGTCGAGACCGATGCCGTCGAGGGCGCGGGTGCCGTCGGCATAGGTCTTGGAGAGGTTCTGGATGCTCAGCATGGTCGCGGCAGAAATCGTACCGGAAAGATCAAGCGTCGAACTCGGCGAGCATGCGCTCGATCGCGGGGCGGAGGACCGGCAGATGGACCGAGGCGATCTCCCACATGTCACGAGACCGGATCCGGTAATACTCGTGCCGCAAGAGATTGCCGATCCGAATGATCGGCTGCCAATGCACGTCGGCATGCCGCTCGCGGAGTTCGGCCGGGAGTTCCTTGGCCGCCTCCGAGATGATCTGGACGGCCCGCTCGACGGCCCGTTCGTAGAGGAAGTTGCCCTGGATCTCCTCGAATGTCCGCCCCCGCGTCGCCGCGAGGATGCCGTCGATCTGTTCGAGGATATGTCGGAGCCGCACCTCGGGCAGCTTGGCGGAATCCATCAGAAGATCCGGATCGCCTGTCGCTCGATGTAGGGGCGGAAGACCGGGACCAGGCCGTCGCGCGTCGAGTAGCCGACCGGGATGCCGGGGAAGGCGCGCTCGACCACCGCGTAGGATTCATCGAAGGCGGTGAGCCCGAAGCTGTCCTCGTCGGCCGGGTCGATGAAGAGATCGAGGTCAGAATCGGGCCGAGCCTCGTCCCGCGCCCGCGATCCGAACAGGAACAGGGCCGCGACCCCGTGCGCGCGGAGATCGTCTTCCACGGAGCGCAGCCGACAGATCACGTCATCGCGGGTCATGGCGATACCTTACCGAAGGCGGTCCAGCCCGTCATCCGTCGCCTCATACGGTTTCCGGTTGATTACTTCGGTTTCACCATCCGCCGTCATTGCGAGGCGAAGCCGTGGCAATCCAGGGCGCGACCTCTTCGGATATGTCGCGCGCTGGATCGCTTCGGCTCCGCCTCGCGATGACGGGATGGGGCACGGCCCGAGGTGATCAACCGGAAACGGTATCACAGCGTCTCCCGCGCCGTATCCTGCCAGCGCACCAGCGGATTGGTGAGCGCGACGAGCCCCGCATCGGCCGCCTTGCCGACGACGGCGAAGCTGATGATCGCGGCCAGGATCTGGTCGGGCTTGCTGAATTGCTGGCCGTCGAGGAGCAGGTAGCCGAGCCCTTCCGACGCGCCCATCAGCTCGGCGGCCACCACGAACAGGAAGCCGAGGCCGAGCCCGGTGCGCAGCGCCGTCAGCGTCGCCGGCAGCACGGCCGGCAGGAGGATGCGCCGGGCGAGCGCCGCCTTCGAGAGGCGGAAGATGCGGCCGACCTCCACCAGTTTGCGATCGACCGAGGCGATGGCGCCGGCAACCCCGATATAGACGGGGAAGAACACGCCGACCGCGATCAGCGCCACCTTCGGCGTCTCCAGGATGCCGAACCAAAGGATGAACAGCGGCACCCAGGCGAGCGAGGGCACGGCGCGCAGGGCCTGGAGGCTCGGATCGACCAGCCACCGCAGGGGCGGCAGCGTCGCGGTGAGCGCGCCCGCGAGGATGCCGGCACTCGCGCCGAAGGCGAAGCCGAGGCCGACGCGGATCAGGGTCGCCTCGACATGTATCCAGAGTTCGCCCGAGGCCGCGAGCGTCCAGAGCGCGGCCCCGACCCGGCTCGGCGGCGGAAGCAGGCGCCCGGACGAGAGCCCTGTCGCGACCGCGACCTCCCAGCCGAGCGCGAGGAGGAGCGGCAGCAGCAGGCCGAGCGCCAGCCGCGCGCCGCCGCCGAGGACGGCGGAGCGCCGGGAAGGGGCGGACGAAACGGGCTGCTCCTCCTCGGAGGACAGGATCGCCGGAGCACTCATACCACTCTCGTACCGGTCTCTCGGCTCACCGGAACCGCGGCACGGCGGAGCCATGCGGCCGCACCGGCATCAGCGGGTCGGGGCCGGATTGAACTGCGGATCGATCAGGCCGTCCACCGCCGCCGCCACGTCGGTGGAGGCGGGGATGACACCGGCCTGCTGCAGGGCGAGACCGGCGGCGCGGATGCTGTCGGCCTGGGCCGGACCGATTGCGGGCTGGCTCAGGTCCGTGCGCTCGATCTGCTTGGCGATCACCGCCTCCGGCAGCTTGGTGGCGGCGACGAGCGCGCTCCTCAGGGCGTCGGGATTGGCCAGCGCGTAGGCGCGGGCCTGCTCGTAGGCCGCGATGACGACCTTCACGAGATCGGGATGCGCCTTGGCGAAATCCTCGCGCACGTCGAGCACGCCCCAGGTGTTGGCGCTCGGATCGCGGTGGAACAGCACGCCGCCGCTCTCGATCTCGGCGGCGGCCATCATCGGGTCGAGGCCGGCCCAGGCATCGACGTCGCCGCGGTCGAGCGCCGTGCGGCCGTCGGCGTGCTGCAGCAGGACGAGCTTGGCGTCCTTCTCGGTCAGTCCGGCGCTCTGGAGCGCGCGGATCAGGAAGATGTGCGGATCGGTGCCCCGGGTCACCGCGATGCGCTTGCCCTTGAGGTCGGCGGGCTTGGTGATCCCGGTCTCCTTGCGCGTGACGAGCGCGGTCCATTCCGGCCGCGAATAGGCGTAGATGACCTTGACCGGGTTGCCGTTGATGCGTGCCAGGAGCGCCGCCGCGCCGGCCGACGAGCCGAAATCGATGGCGCTGCCGTTCAAAAATTCCAGCGCCTTGTTGGAGCCGAGCGACTGGACCCAGCGCACCTTGATGCCGCGGGCCTTCAGCGCCTCTTCGAGAAAGCCCTTCTCCTTCAGGACGAGGCTGACCGGATTGTAGGTCGCCCAGTCGAGCCGGATCTCCGAGACGTCGGCGGCCCGCAGGTCCGAGCCGGCCGCGAGGAGGCCGAGCAATCCGGCACAGGCGGACAGGACGGTGCGGCGTCGGATCATGCGGCTGTCTCCCTCGTCGGTCCGGCTTGATGCGCGGATCCGAACGATGGCTAGAACAGTCACGTTCGTTTCGTCAAACGAAAAATTCGCAGAACAGAACGGGTGGGTTGCACGCAACCGACCGATGCCGATCCTGGCTTTACATGCTAACGGAACGGCCATGTTCGACCCCGTTCCCGTCCTGGACAAGATCGTCGCCTCGCTCGACCGCGACGCCCGCGAACCGACCAAGCTGCGAGGCCTGCTCGTCCCCGAACTCCGCAAGGTGATCGAGACCGGCCATCGGGAGGCCGAGCGCCTTCTGATGAAGGAACGGGACGGGATCGCCTGTGCGCAGCGGCTGAGCCGGCTCACCGACGCGGTGGTGCGGGCGATTTACGACGCCGTGGTCTGGCGCCTCTACCCCAACGACAATCCGTCCACCGGCGAGCAGCTCGCGGTGGTCGCCACCGGCGGCTACGGGCGCGGAACGATGGCGCCCGGCTCGGACATCGATCTCCTGTTCCTGCTCCCCTACAAGCAGACGGCGTGGTCCGAGAGCGTCGTCGAGGCGATGCTCTACGTTCTGTGGGACCTGAAGCTGAAGGTCGGCCACGCCACGCGCTCGGTCGAGGAATGCCTGCGCGAGGGCCGCGCGGACATGACGATCCGCACCGCTCTGCTCGAATCCCGCTTCCTCTTCGGCTCCCGCCACCTCTTCGAGGAGTTGGTGACGCGCTTCGACACGGAACTCGTGATCGGCTCGGCGTCCGAATTCGTGGACGCCAAGCTGCGGGAGCGCGACGCCCGCGTCGCCAAGGCGGGGGCCTCGCGCTACCTCGTTGAGCCCAACGTCAAGGACGGCAAGGGCGGCCTGCGCGACCTCAACACCCTGTTCTGGATCGCCAAATACACCTACCGGGTGCGCGATCAGGTCGAGCTGATCCATGCCGGCCTGTTCACGCCCGACGAGTACAAGCTGTTCGAGCGCTGCGAGGAGTTTTTGTGGCGGGTACGCTGCCACATCCACTTCGTCACCGGCCGGGCGGAGGAGCGGCTGTCCTTCGGGCTTCAGCCCAAGATCGCCGAGCGGCTCGGCTTCGGCGCCCGCGGCGGGCTGTCGGGCGTCGAGCGCTTCATGAAGGCCTACTTCCTCATCGCCAAGGATGTCGGCGACCTCACCGCCATCGTCTGCGCCGAGCTCGAAGCGCGTCACGCCAAGCGCACGCCGGTGCTCGACCGCTGGATCGGGCGCTTCCGCGACCGCTTCCGCGCCACCTCGATCGAGGCGGAGGATTTCTGGATCGACAACGGCCGGGTCAACATCCGCGGCGAGGACGCGTTCGAGCGCGATCCGGTCAACCTGATCCGCCTGTTCTGGCTCGCCGACCGGCACAACCTGCCGATCCATCCGGATGCGGCGCGGCTCGCCAGCCGCTCGCTCCGGCTGATCACCCACGCGGTGCGCGTCGACCCGGAGGCCAACCGGCTCTTCCTCGACATGCTGACCTCGAAGAACGCGCCGGAGACGATCCTGCGGTCGATGAACGAGGCGGGCGTGCTCGGCCGGTTCATCCCGGAATTCGGGCGCATCGTCGCGATGATGCAGTTCAACATGTACCACCACTACACGGTGGACGAGCACCTGCTGCGCTCCATCGGCGTCCTCGCGGCGATCGATTCCGGCCGGGTGCGCGAGGAGCACCCGCTGGCCTCGCGCCTCATCGACACGATCCACAACCGCCGCGCCCTCTACGTCGCGATCCTGCTGCACGACATCGCCAAGGGGCGGCCGGAGGATCACTCGATCGCTGGCGCGGCCATCGCTCGCAAGCTCGGCCCGCGCTTCGGGCTGAGCCAGGCCGAGACCGAGACGGTGTCCTGGCTCGTCGAGCACCACCTGCTCATGTCGATGACGGCGCAGAGCCGCGACCTCTCCGACCACCGGACGATCGAGAAATTCGCGAGCGAGGTGCAGAGCCTGGAGCGGCTGAAGCTCCTCGCGATCCTCACCGTCGCCGACATCAAGGCGGTCGGGCCCGGCGTGTGGACCGCCTGGAAGGGCACGCTGCTGCGCACGCTCTACGACGAGACCGAGGTGGTGCTCTCCGGCGGCCACTCGGAGATCGCCCGCACCGACCGGGTGCGACTGATCCAGATGGCGCTGCGCGAGCAGCTCTCGGACTGGCACACCGACACCTTCGACGCCTACGCCGCGCGCCACAATCAGGCCTACTGGCTCAAGGTGGACACCACGCGCCACTACAAGAACGCCCGCTTCCTGCGCACGGTGATGGAGGAGGGTCGCACCAGCGCCACCACCTACGAGACCGATCCGGTCCGCGGCGTGACCGAGCTGACGGTCTACTCGCCGGACCACCCGCGCCTGCTCGCCATCATCACCGGCGCCTGCGCGACGACCGGCGGCAACATCGTCGACGCGCAGATCTTCACCACGACCGACGGCTTCGCCCTCGACTCGATCTTCATCTCCCGCGCCTTCGAGCGGGACGAGGACGAGCTGCGCCGCGCCGGCCGCATCGCCACCGCGATCGAGCGCGCGCTCAAGGGCGAGATCAAGATCGCCGAACTCGTCGCCGACAAGCACCCGAAGCAGCCGCCCAAGACCTTCCTCGTGCCGCCGGACGTGTCGATCGACAACGCCCTGTCGAGCCGCGAGACCGTGGTGGAGATCACCGGCCTCGACCGGCCTGGCCTGCTCTACGAGCTGACCACCGCGCTCAATCGCCTGAGCCTCAACATCACCTCGGCGCATGTGGCGACCTTCGGCGAGCGGGCGGTGGACGTCTTCTACGTGACCGACCTCACCGGCACCCGCGTGGTCCAGCCGGACCGGCTCGCGATGATCCGCGCCGCGGTGATGGAGGTGTTCGCCAGCGACGTCGCCGCGCTCCGCGCCGAGGGGCTCGACGCGCTGGTCGATTCGCCGCCGCCGCGGGAGTTGTAGGCGGCGTTTGGCTCGCTCTCGCTTGATTTCGCGGTTTGCCCGAATGATATCAGCCGCATCCCGGAACACTTCGAGACCTGATCGATCGCACGATGATGGCTGACGACATGGAGAAGCAGGAGCGGCACAACGGCGCGGAGGCGGAGGTTCCGCCGCAGCCCGCCGCTCCGATCGCGGGCGCGGATGCGGAAGGGCTCGCGGCCGCGATCGCCGAGCGCGACGAGTTTAAGGACCGCCTGCTGCGCACGCTGGCCGAGATGGAGAACCTGCGCCGCCGCACCGAGCGCGAGGTCGCCGACGCCCGCACCTACGCGGTGACGAACTTCGCCCGCGACATGCTCAACGCCGCCGACAACATCCGCCGCGCCCTCGACAGCGTGCCGGCCGATGCCCGCGCGAGCGCGGACGGCGCGTTCAAGGCCCTGATCGAGGGCATCGAGCTGACCGAGCGGGATCTCGCCAAGACGCTGGAGCGCCACGGCGTGAAGGTGGTCGATCCCAAGGGCCAGCGCTTCGACCCGAACCGGCATCAGGCGATGTTCGAGGTGCCCAACACCGAGGTTCCGAACGGCACCGTGGTCCAGGTGGTGCAGACCGGCTACGTCATCGGTGACCGGACCCTGCGCCCGGCCCTCGTCGGCGTCTCCAAGGGCGGCCCGAAGCCCGATGGCGGCAAGGACAAGCCCGCCGACGCGGCGTAAGGCGGCGGGCGACTTTTCCGACTGAAAGAAACTTCGCCGAACGTTCGATCACCGACCACCGCCCTCGCGGCGGCGGCGGTGCGGCGGGAGATTGGTGAGAGATCCTCAGTCAGGCAGGTCCGCCGCGGCTCGCCGCAGGGCCTCGTTCATGCGGGACTGCCAACCGGGACCGGTCGCCCTGAAACGAAGCAGGATGTCCTGATCGAGCCTCAGACTGACGAGCTGCTTGGTCGGGGCTTTCTGCGCACCGCGAGCGCGGCGCAACCTGTCGGCGAGGACGGGGAACGCCTCCCTGAAGGGAATAGCTCTTTGAAAGTCTTCCTCGGTCCATTCCGGATTGTCGGGATCGGCCGCTATCCCGGCCTGGATCCGGGCCTCCTCGGGATCCGAGATCGGTGAACGCTCGGACTTGTCAGCGGGCATCGTAGCGCCTCCGTTCGCTTCGGCTGGCCCGGCGGAGGCTGATGAGCGATATCGCCTCCTGTCCCAAAGGAGCGATGACCGCAGCCACCACGGTCTGTCCCTTGAACTCGCCGATGACCTTCATCCGGGCCGAACCGACGGCACTCGTCCGCGCGACTTCGACCAGGGCGGTCTCGAAGTCGAAGCCTGCTTCGAAATCGGCGAAGTCGAGGCCGTGCTTCTGCAGGTTGGTCAGTCGCTTGGGCTCGTCCCAGACAATCAGCATCTGAACTGTAGCCCTGTCCGATCTTCGCGGCAATCGTATTGTAGATACAATCCGATCGCTCAGCGAGCGGCGCAGCTGGGGTCGATCGCCGGCTACTCCGCCGCCTGCCGCGTGGTCTCGCGGAACGGGTGGGCCGGGTAGGTGCCGATGATGCGCAGCTCTTTCGAGAAGTAGCGCAGCTCTTCGAGCGCTCGGCGCAGGCCGTCATCCTCGGGATGGCCGTCGACCTCGGCGTAGAACTGGGTCGCGGTGAACTGGCCCTCGACCATGTAGCTCTCGAGCTTCGACATGTTGACGCCGTTGGTGGCGAAGCCGCCGAGCGCCTTGTAGAGCGCCGCCGGAATGTTGCGGACCTTGAAGATGAAGCTCGTCACCGTCGGCCCGTTGCCCGGCTCGACCTCGGCGGGCTCCGGCGAGAACACGACGAAGCGCGTCGTGTTGTGCGCCTCGTCCTCCACGTCGCGCTCCAGGATGTCGAGCCCGTAGACCTCCGCCGCCATGGCCGGGGCGAGCGCCGCGCGGGTCGGGTCTCCCGCCTCCGCCACCTCGCGGGCGGCCCCGGCGGTGTCGCCGGCCACCACCGCCTTGAGGCCGAGGCGCCGGATGATCCGGCGGCACTGGCCGAGCGCGTGGACGTGGCTGTGCACGCTCGTCAGGCCCTCCGCCGCCGCGCCCGGCAGGACCATCAGCTGGAAATGGATCGGCAGGAAGTGCTCGGCGATGATGTGCAGGCGCGAGGTCGGGATCAGGTGATGGATGTCGGCGACCCGGCCGGCGATCGAATTCTCGATCGGGATCATCGCAAGGGACGCCTTGCCCTCGTTCACCGCGGCGAAGGCGTCCTCGAAGGTGGCGCAGGGCAGCGCGGTCCAGCCGGGATAGGCCTGCGAGCAGATGATGTGCGAGTTGGCGCCGGGCTCGCCCTGGTAGGCAATGGTGCGGTCGGTCATCGGTGCTTCAGCGGGTTCAGTTCAGGCGGCGGATGGCGAGCAGCGTGCGGGCGCGCTCCAGGTCGGCGGGGGTGTCGACGCCGAGCGGCAGGTCCTCGACGATCATCGCGTCGATGCGCATGCCGGCCTCCAGGGCGCGGAGCTGTTCGAGCTTCTCGCGCCGCTCCAGCTCGCCCTGCGGCAGGGCGACGAACCGGGCCAGCGCCTTCCGGCGATAGGCATAGAGGCCGATATGGTGGAACAGCGGTCCGTCGCCCCAGGGCGCGCGGGCGCGGGTGAAGGCGAGCGCGCGCAGGCGGTTGGGTCCGACCGTATGGCCGATGATCTTGACGACGTTCGGGTCGTCCATCTCCTCGGACCTATGGATCACCGCGCAGAGGGTGGCGATATCGACCTGCGGGTCGGCCAGCGGCGTCACCGCCGCGGCGATGACTGCCGGGTCGATGGTCGGCAGGTCGCCCTGCACGTTGACGACGACGTCGTGGTTGCCGTCCGGATCGACGATCTCGAGCGCCTCCGCGAGGCGGTCGGAGCCGGAGGGGTGATCGGGCCGGGTCATCACCGCCAGCCCCCCCTGCCCCTCGATCGCCGCGGCGATCGCGTCCGTGTCGGTGGCGACCACCACGGGGCCGATCCCTGCCTCCACGGCGCGGCGCCAGACATGCACGATCATCGGTTCGCCCGCGATCTCGGCGAGCGGTTTCGACGGCAGCCGGGTCGCGGCGAGGCGGGCCGGTATCAGGATCAGGGGATCGGACATGACAGCGGTGCGACGAGCATCGGGCGAAACGGACAGGGGCGGCTCTAGCAGCGGCCGTCCGGCTTGTCATGGCCGGTCCTTTCCCTCTCTTGCCTCGCCTTCGGGTGCGGCAGGGCTGCAACGGGCGCGGCCCGCGCGCACGGCATCTGTGAGGAATAACGGTATGCGACAGCGCGCAGCGCGCGAGGCCCATTGTCAAGATCGGGCCCGAGCGGCTAAGCACCCTTGAAATCCTCCAAAGTCCGGCGTCAGCCCGTCGGGCCCTCATCCGCCGGGTCCTGATCCCGTGCGCCGGAGCTGTCGAGCATGGATTCCTTCGAGCTGAACAAGGTCGCGGGCGCAGTCTTGGGTGCCCTCCTGTTCGCGGTCGGGTCGGGCTTCGTGGCGGAGCTGATCTATCATCCCAAAGCCGCCGACGGGGCGGGCTACCTTCTGGAAGAGCCGGCGCCGAAAAGCGCGGAGACGGCCGCCGCGCCGAAGGCCGAGCCCATCGCCGTTCGGCTCGCCAGCGCCGATGCCGACAAGGGCAAGGGCGGCACCAAGGCCTGCCAGGCCTGCCACAGCTTCGAGAAGGGCGGCCCCAACAAGGTCGGCCCCGATCTGTGGGAGATCGTCGAGCGCCAGAAGGCCCATCACGAGGGCTTCGACTATTCCGCCGCTCTCAAGGAGAAGGGCGGCAACTGGACCTACGAGGATCTCGACCACTTCCTCGAGAACCCGAAGGGCTACGTGAAGGGCACCAAGATGGCGTTTGCCGGCATCAGCTCGCCGGCCGAGCGCGCCAACGTCATCGCCTATCTGCGCACGCTCGCGGACAGCCCGAAGCCGCTCCCGGCCGCCGAGAAGAAGACCGAGACCGCGCCGGAGGGCGACAAGAAGGCGGATGCCCCCAAGCCGGCGGAGGGCAAGGCCGAGGACAAGAAGGCCGACGACAAGAGCAAGGCCGAGGAGAGGCCGGTCGAGAGCGCGACCGGCAACAAGGAGAAGGCGCCCCAGACCAACGCGCCGAAGGGCGACACCCAGTCCGGCGACGGCAAGGACACCGCCCGTCCGGTCCCGGCGCCGCAGGTTCAGCCGCAGCAGAACGAGGTCGCCCCGACCCAGCCTCCCGTGGCCAAGCCGTCGAGCGACATCCCGACCAAGGCGAGCCCCGGCTCCGAGACCACGCCGGCGACCGAGCCTCCGGCCAAGGCCGATCCCGACGCGCCGAAGCCGTAAGGCAGGACGCCAGCGAGTTTCCTGAAAGGCCGGGCCCTGCAGCCCGGCCTTTTTCACGTCATGCTTGCCCCGGCGGCGCCCCTGCGCGGTCGCGGCGGGTTGGCGCCGGCCCCGGCCTCGTCCTAGAACGGCGCCCGACTGTCCTTCTCACGGGATCGGGAGACCGCGCCAACGTGACGGAAAACGCCGTAATCGCTCGCCGCAGCTTCCTCGCCGGAGCGCTCGTTCTCCTGGGGCTGCGCGGCCCCGCCTCGGCCCAGGAGCCCGCCGAATCCGCCTCGAAGGTCTCGGCGCAGGAGGCCCCCGGCACCTGGCGCCACGCCCTGACCCTCCTCGGCGAGCCGAAATACGGCCCGGACTTCCAGCACTTCGAGTATGCCGATCCGAAGGCGCCGATCGGCGGCGTGGTGCGGCTCGGAGCCCAGGGCGGCTTCGACAACCTCAACTTCATCGTCAACGGCCTCAAAGGCGATCTCGAAGGCGGGATCACCCAGATCTACGACACGCTGATGGAGGATTCCGGCGACGAGCCGTTCTCCTCCTACGGGCTCCTCGCCGAGGGCGTGCGGATCGCCGAGGACGGCAAGTCGGTCACCTATCGCCTGCGGCCGAACGCGCGCTGGCACGACGGCAAGCCGGTCACCGTCGAGGACGTGATCTGGTCCTTCGACACGCTGAAGGCCAACAGCCCGTTCTACGCCGCCTACTATCACACCGTCGCCAAGGCCGAGCCAGGGGCCGAGCGCGAGGTCGTCTTCCGCTTCAGCGAGGCCGGCAACCGCGAGCTGCCGCAGGTGCTGGGCCAGATGCAGGTGCTGCCCAAGCACTGGTGGACCGGCACCGACAAGAACGGCAAGCCGCGCAACGCCACCGAGACGACGCTGGAGATCCCGCTGGGCTCCGGCCCCTACCGCCTCGCCAAGATCGATGCCGGGCGCTCGGCCGTCTACGAGCGCGTGGCCGATTACTGGGGCAAGGACCTGCCGGTGAGCCGCGGCCGCAACAATTTCGGCACGGTCCGCTTCGAGTATTTTCGCGATGGGTCGGTGCTGCTGGAGGCGCTGAAGGGCGACCTCTACGACTTCCGCACCGAGAACATCGCCCGCAACTGGGCCACCGCCTACGACGACTTCCCGGCGGTGAAGGAGGGACGCCTCATCAAGGAGGAATTCCCCGGCCGCGGCACCGGCATCATGCAGGCCTTCGTGTTCAACCTGCGCCGGGACAAGTTCAAGGACGAGCGGGTGCGCCGCGCCTTCAACCTCGCCCTGAACTTCGAGGAGATGAACCGGCAGCTCTTCTACGGCCTCTACAGCCGGATCGATTCCTACTTCTACGGCTCGGACCTCGCCTCGTCGGGCCTGCCCGATGGCCTGGAGAAGGTGATCCTGGAGAGCGTGAAGGACAAGCTGCCGGAGCGCGTCTTCACCG
>NZ_BPRD01000009.1 GCF_022179745.1 Methylorubrum podarium | reverse complement strand
CGCGGCGACCGCCGGCTCTGTCATCGACAAAAGAAGAACCGGGAAGGCGGCGTTTCGCCGGCGCGAGGTCTTGCCGAAACTTGGCTCCGCGGCATAGGCTCGGGACAAAGTTCCTCGAGGGAGGGTCCGGTCGTTCCCGATGTGCCGCGCACACCGGAATGGCCGGTGCGGGCATGCCCGTTGAGAGGGGACGGATGAGCGACCGATCGAGTGGCGTTGGGTCGGGCAATGCGCTCTCGCGCATACCGCAGAATGTGGCGGCCGGCCTCGGCCTCGCCCTGCTCGGCGTGTTCGGCGTCTGGGCCTCGGGCGATCTGCCGCGGGGCACCCTCGGCGCGATGGGCCCCGGCATGCTGCCGTACTGGGTCGCGGTCGGCGTGGCCGCCTGCGGGGTCGTGCTGGCCGTGACGGGCTTCGTCCGCGGCGGTGAGGGGCTCCAGGCGGTGGGCCTGCGCGGTCCGGTCGTCGTCGTCCTGGCCATCCTCGCCTTCGCCGTGACGATCCGGCCCGCCACCCTCGGTCCCGTCACCACGCCCGGCCTCGGCCTGATCGTCGCCGGCCCCCTCGCGGTCATCCTCGCAGGCTACGCCTCGCCCGAAGCGCGGTTCCGCGAACTGCTGATCCTGGCGCTGCTCCTCACGGCCGGGTGCATGCTGCTGTTCGGCGACCTGCTCAACCTGCCGATCCCGCTCTTTCCCACCGCGCTCGTCGAGGCGGCGAGCGGAACGATTCCCTCGCGGGTGCTCCTGCGGCTGATGGCCGGGGCGCTCGCCCTGGCGGGGCTGGGCCTGCTGCTCCTGCAGCGCCGGTCCGCCCGGCGGGCCGGGACCGACGTCGCCCGGCACTCGATGACCGCCTGATCGGAAGCGTAACCCCGTGCCGGATCTCCTCTCCAATCTCGGTCTCGGCTTCGCCGTCGCGCTGAGCCTGCAGAACCTGCTCCTCTGCTTCCTCGGCTGCCTCGTCGGCACGCTGATCGGCGTGCTGCCCGGCGTGGGGCCGATCGCCACCATCGCCATGCTCCTGCCGATCACCTTCGGCCTCGATCCGGTGGGCGCGCTGATCATGCTCGCCGGCATCTATTACGGGGCGCAGTACGGCGGCTCGACCACCGCGATCCTCGTCAACATCCCCGGCGAGGCGACCTCGGTCGTCACCACCCTCGACGGGCACCAGATGGCGCGGCAGGGCCGGGCCGGCATCGCGCTGGGCACCGCCGCCATCGCCTCGTTCTTCGCCGGCACCGTCGCCACCCTGCTGATCGCCGCGCTCGGCGCGCCGCTCACCCGCCTCGCGCTGATCTTCGGGCCGGCCGAGTACTTCGCCCTGATGGTCATGGGTCTGGCCTTCGCCGTCGTCCTCGCCCACGGCTCCGTGCTCAAGGCCGTGGCGATGATCCTGGTCGGCATCCTGTTCGCCTGCGTCGGCACCGACCTCGAGACCGGCGAGGAGCGGATGACCTTCGGCTTCACCTTCCTGACCGACGGCATCGACTTCTCCGTGCTGGCGATGGGCCTGTTCGGCGTGGCCGAGATCCTGCGCAACCTCGACCAGACCGAGACGCGGGAGGTCGCGCGGGCGCGCATCGGCCGCCTGCTGCCGGGTCTGGCGGATCTGCGCCAGGCGATGCCCGCGACCCTGCGCGGCACCGCGATCGGGGCGACGCTCGGCATCCTGCCCGGCAACGGCGCGGTGCTCGGCCCGTTTGCCGCCTACACCGTCGAGAAGCGCATCGCCCGCGACCCGAGCCGCTTCGGCCGCGGCGCCATCGAGGGCGTGGCCGGTCCGGAGAGCGCCAACAATGCGGGGGCGCAGACGGCCTTCATCCCGCTCCTCACCCTCGGCATCCCGCCCAACGCCGTGATGGCGCTGATGGTCGGCGCGATGACCATCCACGGCATCGTGCCGGGGCCCGGCGTGATGACCAAGAGCCCCAACCTGTTCTGGGGCATGATCGCCTCGATGTGGATCGGCAACCTGATGTTGCTCGTCATCAACCTGCCGCTGGTCGGCATCTGGGTGCGCCTGCTGAAGGTGCCCTACCGGCTGATGTTCCCCGCGATCCTGATGTTCTGCTCGATCGGCATCTACTCGATCAATTCCCTGCCGACCGACGTGATGCTCATCGCGGCCTTCGGGCTGTTCGGCTACGCGCTGATCAAGTTCGGCTTCGAGCCGGCGCCGCTCCTGCTGGGCTTCGTGCTGGGCAAGCTGATGGAGGAGTACCTGCGCCGCGCGCTCACCCTCTCGCGCGGGGACGCCATGGTCTTCCTGGAGCGTCCGGTCAGCGCGGTGCTGTTCCTCGTCGCCTTCACCATCCTGGCGCTGGCGCTGCTGCCGTCGCTGCGGCGAAGCCGCGATGAGGTGTTCACGGAAGCCTGACCGGCACGATGACCGCAGGGCTCTCCGAAACGACAAGATCAGAAAGGGAAAGAGGAAACCATGAGAACGGCTCTCGCACTCGGTCTCCTGTCGGCGCTCGCCGCCTTCGGAGCCGCGGCCGACACCTACCCCCAGCGCCCGATCACCATGGTGGTGCCCTTCGCGGCCGGCGGTCCGACCGACGTCGTCGCGCGCATCGTCGCCGAGCCGATGTCGCGCGCGCTCGGACAGCAGGTCGTCATCGAGAACGTCACCGGCGCCGGCGGCACGACCGGGATCACCCGGGCCTCGCAGGCCGCGCCGGACGGCTACACCATCATGATGGGCCATATGGGCACGCACGGCGCCGCGCCGGCCCTGTTCAAGGGTCTGAAATACGATCCCGCCAAGAGCTTCGACACGGTCGGCCTCGCCGCCGGCACGCCGATCGTCATCGTCGCCAAGAAATCCATGGCGGCGCCCGACCTCAAGGGCTTCATCGAGGCGATCAAGGCCGGTGGCGCCTCGATCAACCAGGCGCATGCGGGCGTCGGCTCCGTCTCGCACTCGACGGGCATCCTGTTCGACTCCCTCGTCGGCGCCAAGCCGACGCTCGTCGTCTATCGCGGCACCGGGCCGGCGCTGAACGACCTGGTGGCGGGGCAGGTCGACTTCATGACCGACCAGATCGTCAACGTCGCCCCGCAGATCACCGGCGGCACGATCAAGGCCTACGCGATCGCGACCCCCGAGCGCTCCCCGAGCCTGCCCGACGTGCCGACCACCAAGGAGGCGGGCCTGCCCGAATACGAGGTCAGCGCTTGGAACGCCGTCTTCGCGCCGAAGGGCCTGCCGGCGGACGTCAGGGCCAAGCTCGTCGCCGCCCTCGACACCGCGCTCAAGGATGCGAGCGCGCGGAAGCGCATCCTCGAACTCGGCGGCACGGTGCCGAAGGAGTCCGAGGCCGGCCCCGACGCGCTGCAGAAGCTCGTCGAGAGCGAGGTCGCCCGCTGGACGCCCGTCCTCCGGTCCGCCGCCGACGCCAATCCCTGACGGTCGTTCGAGAGCGCTCACCGACGAAGCAGAGACCGGTCCCGGGCGGGTTGCCATCGGGACCGGCCCTCGGTTAACCCCGCGGCCCGCGGCTCGTCCGGCGTCCCGTCGCCGGGAGATTCCATCGAGCCGGCGCTCCCGTCCGGGAGCCTCGACCGGCCTCACCGACCATCCTCATCGCCCTCCGAAGCGGCGCGCGAACGCCTGACGGTCGCGCCGCCGCCTCGACGGGATGGGACAGCGAAAGCGTGCGATCGTGGATTCCTATCTCAGTTCCTCCTTCCTGCTGTCCCTTCTCCAGATCATCTGGATCGACATCATCCTGTCGGGCGACAACGCCGTGGTCATCGCCCTGGCCTGCCGGGGGCTGCCCGAGCGGCAGCGCAAGATCGGCGTCTATGCGGGCGCCCTGGTCGCGGCGCTCCTGCGGATCGTCTTCGCCGTCGTCATCTCGCAGCTGCTCGCGGTGCCGCTGCTGAAGGTCGTCGGCGGCCTCATCCTGCTGCACATCGCCGTCAAGCTGGTGCGCGGCGAGGAGGAGGACGAGAGCAGCATCAAGGAGCAGTCCAGCCTTCCCAAGGCGATCTGGACGATCGCCGTCGCCGACGCGGTCATGAGCTTCGACAACGTCGTCGCCGTGGCGGGGGCGGCCAAGGGGCACGACGAGCTCTTCATCATCGGGCTCGCCCTCTCCGTCCCGCTCCTCGTGGTCGGCGCGACCCTGATCACCCGGCTGATCGACCGGTTCCCGATCCTGATCTGGTTCGGCGGCGGGCTCCTCGGCTGGGTGGCGGGCGAGATGATCATCTCCGATCGGCTGGTGCATCAGCACGTCGTCGAGGCGCTGCCCACCGCTCTGCAGCCCACCCTGCATGCCGTGGCGGCGGCCGTCGGCGCCGTCCTCGTCATCGGCCTCGGCGCCCTCCTCAAGCGCAAGTCCGACCGGGCGGTGGCGGCCGAGCAGGCCGATGCCGTCGACACGGCGGAAGCCGACGTCCTCGGCCGCTGAGGCCGCCGCCCCGCCGTCGGGCCTGCTTTCGTCCGGCGGTCCCCAGGGAAGTGCGGGGAAAGCGGGGGATCGCGTCCGCGGGGAGGAACCGTCGGCGGCCCGTCCGGGGTTCTCGGAGGCCGACCCCGGAAGCCGCCCGACGGAACAGAGATGGCACAGCCCAGGACCGCGAAGCCCAGAGACGATCGGGAGGCGAGCCGGGAGGCGTCGGCCGCCCCGCTGATCCCGACGGGGGCCCTGGCGGTTGCCCTGCTCGGCTTCGCGGGGGATGCGCGGCCGCTGATCCACGTGGCCCGCGACGGGCGCCGCCTCGACGAGATCGCCGCCGTCCTGCGGGCCCTGGCGCCGGAGCGGAGCGTGGCGGTCTTTCCCGAGTGGGATTGCCTGCCCTTCGATCGCGCCTCGCCCTCGCGCGGGGTGATGGGCGCGCGCACCGGCGTGCTGCGCTGGCTGACCGACGGCCAAGCCCTGCCCGATATCCTGCTCACCACCGCCCCCGCGCTCCTGCAGCGCGTGCCGCCGCCGGAGACCTGGGCGAGCGCCCATGTCGAGCTGCGCGTCGGCGACCCGCTCGATTCCGAGCAGCTGACGGCGCAGCTGGCCCGGCTCGGCTACATCCTCGACGACCGGGTCGACGAGCCCGGCGAGGTGGCGGTCCGCGGGCGGACCATCGACGTGTTCCCGGCGGCCGCGCCGCTCCCCTGCCGGGTCGAGCACGACGGCGCCCGCATCACCGCGATCCGGTCCTACGACCCGGTATCGCAGCGATCGAAGGTCGAGACCGAGCGGCTGGTGATCGATCCCGCCACCGAGATCGTCCTCGACCCGGCTTCCGACGCCGCCCTGGAACCCTTCACCGGCCAGGAGCACCGGCTGGCGCGCTTCTATCCCGCGCTGGTGACGGTCCTCGACTACGTCCCCGGGGCGCGCCTCGTCGTCGAGGACGGCGTCGGGGAGCGCGCCGCCGCCTTCTTCGAGCAGATCGCCGAGGGGCGCGAGGCGGACGGGCTGACCCCGGCCGCGGGAAGCCGGCAGGGATCGCAGTCCGACCGGGAGCCGGATCTCTATCTCGCGCCCGAGGCGTGGGCGGCGCTGATCGAGGCGCGCAGCCTCGCCGCCGCGACCGGGGCCGCGGCGGAACGGGTCGCCGGGCCGGTCTTCGCCCGCGAGCGCCGCCCCGAGGCGGCCTTCGCCAAAGCCCTGCGCGCGGCCCTCAAGGCCGGGGAGCGCGTCGTGCTCGCCGGCCCGAAGGCGCCTCTGCGCCGCCTCGTGCGGGCGGCGGCGGCCGTCGATGACCGGGCCCTGCGCCTGATCGATGCCTGGGCCGAGGTCGAGGCCGCGGAGCCCGGCGCCGTGCTGGCGATCGAGGCGCCGGTCGAGGCGGGGTTCCGGGTGCCGGAAGCCGGCGCAACGGTGATTGCCGCCGCCGACCTGTTCGGACATCTGGCCGGGGGCGCGCGGCGGCAGGCCGCCGTGCTGCCGATCGGCGAGGTCGAGCTGCGGGTCGGCGACGTCGCGATCGATCGCGATCACGGCCTGTGCGTGTTCGAGGGTCTGGAGGCGATCCGCGCGGGCGAGGCGGACGAGGAGGACGCCCTGCGCCTGCGGTTTGCCGACGAGGCCATCCTCATGGTGCCGGTCGCCCAAGCCGACCGGATCTGGCGCTACGGCTCGGAGGCCGAGGCGGTGACCCTCGACCGGCTCGACGGCGGCACCTGGGGCCGGCGCCGGCTGGAGGCGGAGGCGACGCTGGCCAAGGCGGCGCGGGCGATGCTCAAGGCCGCGCAGGAGCGCCGCAAGGCGCGCGCGCCGACGATCGTGCCGCCGGAGCGCGAGATGGAGCGGTTCGCCGCCGGCTTCGGCTTTCCGCTCACCGACGATCAGGCCCGGGCGGTGGAGGAGACCCTGGCCGACCTCGCCGGCGAGGCGCCGATGGACCGGCTGGTCTGCGGCGATGTCGGCTTCGGCAAGACCGAGGTGGCGCTGCGGGCCGCGGCGGCGGCGGTCTTCGCCGGCCGGCAGGTCGCCGTCATGGCGCCGACCACGGTGCTGGTGCGCCAGCATGTCGAGACGTTCCGGCGGCGCTTTGCCCGTTTCGGCATCGAGGTGGCGCATCTTTCGCGCCTCGTTCCCCCCGCCGAGGCCAAGCGGGTGAAGCAAGGTTTGGCCGAGGGCAGCGTCCGCCTCGTCGTCGGCACCCAGGCCTTGGCTGGGCGCGGCGTGGCGTTCCATGATCTCGGGCTCGTCATCATCGACGAGGAGCAACGCTTCGGCGCCAAGACCAAGGCGAGCCTGCGCAAGGCGGCGGGCGACGCCCACATCCTCACCCTGAGCGCGACGCCGATCCCGCGCACGCTCCAGGCGGCGATGGTCGGGATGCAGAGCCTCAGCGTGATCGCCACGCCCCCGGCGGTGCGCCAGCCGATCCGCACGGTGATCGCCCCCTTCGAGGAGGCGACGCTGGCCGCGGCGCTGCGGCGCGAGCACCGCCGCGGCGGCCAGAGCTTCGTGGTCTGCCCGCGCATCGAGGACATCGCGCCGATGGAGAAGCGCCTGCGCGCGCTCGTGCCGGGGCTCGCGGTCGTCACCGCCCACGGGGAGATGAAGCCGGCGGAGATGGACGACGCCATGGTCCGCTTCGCCGACGGCGAGGGCGACGTGCTGCTCGCCACCAGCATCATCGAGAGCGGGCTCGACGTGCCGCGGGCCAACACCATGCTGATCTGGGATGCGGAGCGGTTCGGCCTCGCGCAGCTGCACCAGTTGCGCGGCCGGGTCGGGCGCGGGCAGCGGCGCGGGGTCGTCTACCTGTTCGGGCATCCCGACAAGCCGCTCAGCCCCGCCACCGAGAAGCGCCTGCGCACGCTCGAGGCGCTCGACCGGCTGGGGGCGGGCTTCGCCATCTCCGCCCGCGACCTCGACCTGCGCGGCGCGGGCGACCTCGTCGGCGACGACCAGTCCGGCCACGTCAAGCTCGTCGGCCTCGGGCTCTACCAGCATCTGCTGCAACTGGCGCTCCGCGCGGCCAAGGGCGAGGCGGCCGAGGATTGGAGTCCGGAGGTGCGGATCGGCCTGAACGGCCGCGTGCCCGCCGACTACATCCCCGAGCCCGAGATCCGCCTGAGCCTCTACACCCGCCTGCTGCGCCTGCGCGAGGCGGCCGAGATCGATGCCCTGCGCGACGAGATCGAGGACCGCTTCGGCCCCCTGCCGGAGCCTGTGGAGGCGCTGTTCACCCTGGCCGCCCTGCGCACCGGATGCCTCGCGCTGGGCATCGTCCGTCTCAACGGCGGACCGCAGGGAATCGCGGCCGATTTCCATCCGGACAGGCCGACGCCGGTGATCCCGGTCTCCGACGCCATCACCGTGCGCGACAGGCGCATCGTCATGCGCGGGGGCTGCGACGACGCGGTCGAGCGGGGAAGGCGCGCCGCCCGCTTCCTGCGCCATCTCCAGGAGGCCCGCGACCGGCACGCCTGAACGCGAAATCCCTCCCGGCCGCGGAGGCCGGGAGGGCAGGAGCGACGGCCGGACCGGTGGCCGGTGATCAGCCCGGGGCGAGTCCGAGCAGGGTCCCGAGGGGGACGACGAGGGTGAAGCCGCCGTAGAAGCCGTCCTTGGCCCGGCGCGCGGTGAAGGGGTTCCAGAACGAGTTCGGGTTGACCACGTACTGCACCACCGGCTCGACGATCACGCCCGCCCCGACGTCGAAATGCGCGTTGGCCTCGAAGATGAACTTGTCGCGCGCATACGGGGCGCCCGAGCCGCCCGAGATGAAGTTCGCGTCCGACAGGAACTGCGTGTAGTTCTCCGACAGGCGCTGCCAGTTCATCTTCAGGCCGTAGGTGTCGTTCGGCCGGCTCTGGTCGGGCGCCTGCAGCAGCACGCCCACGAACGAGTTGAAGCGGATCGGCACCGTCGGGTCGAAGGAGTAGCCGGTGCCGGTGTAGAGCGAGACCGCCGTCGGGTGCGGGTTGGCCACGAGCCCGCCGTCGGCGCGCCAGACCGTCTGCGTGCCGGTCAGCACGAGGCCGGACGTGCCCGACTTCTGCAGCGCCGGGGTGCCGGGGTTCAGGCCGCGGGAGGTGCCGAACACCGTCTTGAAGTTGTCGTCGTGGTCGGAGGTGTTGAAGAAGCCGGTGAGCGAGGCGCGGCCCGGATAGGCGGTGACGGTGTAGTCGGTCTTGTAGCCGATCTCGGTCATCACCAGCGCGCCCGAGAGGCGCTCGTAGCCCCAGTCGTAGCCGGACAGGGCGTTGGTGCCGGGGTTCACCGAGAAGGCGCCGGCCTGGATGTAGGTGGTGGGCGAGAG
>NZ_BPRD01000008.1 GCF_022179745.1 Methylorubrum podarium | reverse complement strand
GGCGAACCGCGCCTTCTACAACACCTTCAAGGTCGAGCCCGAGGCGACGGTCGGACGGCCGCTGTTCGAGCTCGGCAACGGCCAGTGGGGGATCCCCGAACTGCGCACGCTGCTCGGCGAGATCGTGCCGCGCGACGGGACCGTCGAGGGCTACGAGGTCGGGCACGACTTTCCCGGCATCGGCGTGAAGTGCATGCGCCTCAACGCCCGCAAGGTGTTCAGGGAGGACGGCCACGTTCCATACCTGCTCCTCGCCATCGACGACGTCACGGGCGAGCACGAGGCCCGGGCCGAGGCCGAGCGACAGCGACTTCTCGCCCAGGGCATCGTCGACACGGTTCGAGACCCGCTGGTGGTCCTCGAAGCCGACATGACAGTGGTCAGTGCCAGCCGCTCCTTCCTGCGCATGTTCGGCCTCGACGTTGGGACTGTGGTCGGCACGTCGCTCTACGACCTGTCGCAAGGCCAGTGGCGGGTCGGGCGGCTCCAGGATCTGCTCGGGCGGATCGTGCCCGACGACATGGCCATCGACGGCTTCGAGGTCGAGGACGAGTTCCCGGGACTCGGTCGGCGCATCTTCAAGCTCAACGCCCGCAAGGTCCACCGTCCCGGCAACCATATCACTCGGCTGCTCCTGGTCTTCGAGGACGTGACCGAGGCGCGAATGCTGGAGAGGCACCGCGACCTTCTCGCCGCCGAGCTCGCCCATCGCATCAAGAACAGCCTGCAGATCATCACCTCGTTCGTCTCGTACGAAATCCGCCGGGCGGCCGAACCCTGCGTCGAGGGCTACCGCGCGATGCAGGGCCGCATCGGCGCCGTGGCCGAGCTCTACGACGTGATCTCCCGCTCCTCGACGCTCGGCCCGGTGGCGATGGGGCCATATCTGGAGGGCATCGCCGGAAGCCTGCGTTCCAGCCTGCTCGGCGCCGAGGCCCGCATCGCCGTCGACGTCGAGGCGGAACCGCTGTCCATCGTCGCCGACCAGGCGGTCACGGTCGGGTTGATCGTCAACGAACTCGCCACCAACGCGGTGAAGTACGCGTTTCCGTCCGGAGGGGGCCGCATCCTCCTCGGGTTCAGGCGCCGGGACGGTGAGGCGGTGCTCACGGTCGCCGACGACGGCATCGGGCTGGACGCGACCAGCGGCCCGGGTTCCGGCCTTGGATCCCGGTTCGTCGAGGCGTTCGTCCGCCAGCTCAACGGAACGCTCGCGATGGCAAGCGGCGCGGGCGGGACGACCGTGACGGTAAGGCTGCCGGCCTCCGTCCTGGCGTAGTCCGGTCGGGCGCCTCGCCTTCGGGGTCGCTCGGTTGTGAAAATTTCACCGGGCGACTTGGCGGGTCCGGCGACCGCCGCGCCCGACCCCGCTGCGAATTGTGGCAACGGCTGCTAGAACCGAAGCCTGATGGACGACACGGTCAAGCCACCCCCATACCGCGCGACGCCTGAGCGGCTCCGACGCGACCAAGCCAGGATCGAGGCCGAACTCGCCGGAATTGATGGCGGGACCGACCCGTTCCCCGCTGCCGTGCGGGCAACGCGCATGCCGATGGTCATCACCAATCCGCGCCGGCCGGACAATCCCATCGTCTTCGTCAACGATGCCTTCTGCCGCCTGACCGGTTATGCGCGGGAGGAGATCCTCGGGCGCAATTGCCGCTTCCTGCAGGGCCCTGAGACCGACCCGGAGACAGTCCGCCTGATCCGCGAGGCCATCGTCGCGCCCCGGTCCATCGAGATCGACATCCGCAACCACAAGAAGGACGGAACACCGTTCTGGAACCGGCTGCTGCTGGCGCCGGTCAACGACGCGGGCGGCGATCTCGCATACTTCTTCGCCAGCCAGTTGGACGTGACGGTCGAGCGTGAGCGCCTCGTCGTGCTGGAGGACGAGAACGCGGCGTTGACGGCCGAGCGGCGGGCCAACCTGGAGCGGCT
Source organism: Methylorubrum podarium (assembly GCF_022179745.1). Lineage (GTDB taxonomy): Bacteria > Pseudomonadota > Alphaproteobacteria > Rhizobiales > Beijerinckiaceae > Methylobacterium > Methylobacterium podarium. Next base: position 8,429 of record NZ_BPRD01000008.1, on the reverse strand, counting down.
GGCCTTCAGCGAGGAATCCCTGCGGCTCGCGACCGAGGCCGCCGAGGTGGGGACCTGGGACCTCGACCTGACCACCGACGTGCTGACCTGGTCGGATCGTACCAAGGCGATGTTCGGCATCTCGCCGGGCGTGCCCTGCAGCATGGCCGACTTCTATGCCGGGCTGCATCCGGACGACCTGGAGGTGACGAGCGCGGCCTTCGCCTCGGCGCTCGACCCGGCGCGGCGCGCGACCTACGACGTCGAGTACCGCACGGTCGGAAAGGAGGATGGCGTCGTCCGCTGGGTCGCGGCCAAGGGCAAGGGCCTGTTCGACGCGAGAGGAGCGTGCGTCCGGGCGCTCGGCACGGCCATCGACATCACGGCGCGGCGGCGAGCCGAGGAGGTCCGGCAAGCCAACGAGGCAAGGCTGCGCTTCCTCGACGCACTCGGCACGGAGACCGCCGGGAACACAGATGCCGAGGGCATCCTGTCGGTGACGACGCGCATGGTGGCGGGCCATCTGCGTCTCTCGAACTGCGCCTACGCCGACATGGACCCGGACGGGGAAGGCCTGACCATCCGCGGGGATTGGTCGGCGGAGGGCTCGCCGAGCATCGTCGGGCGCTACCGCCTCACCGATTTCGGCACGCTGGCCGCGACCTGCCTTCGTTCGGGCGAGTTGCTCGTCGTCGGCGACGTCCGGTCTGAACTGCCGGCTGCGGACGCTGCCTCCTTCCAGGCCGTTGGTGTCGCGGCGGTAGCCTGCATGCCCCTGGTCAAGGACGGGCGCCTGACGGCCATGATGGCCATCCACGACCGGGTGGCGCGGGCTTGGTCGGGCGACGACCTTGCGGTTCTCCGCGAGGTGACGGAGCGCTGCTGGGCGCATATCGAGCGCGTGCGCGCCGACGCCGCCCTGCGCGAGGCGGCGGGGCAGCTCGCGGCCCTGAACGCGACGCTTGAGCAGCGGGTCGAGGAGCGCACCGCCCGCCTGGGCGAGGCGGAGGCGGCGCTCCGGCAGTCGCAGAAGCTGGAGGCGGTCGGCCAGCTGACCGGGGGCGTGGCCCACGACTTCAACAACCTCCTGACCATCATCCGGTCCTCTGTCGACTTCCTGCGGCGACCCGACCTGCCGGACGACAGGCGAAGGCGCTACATGGACGCGGTCTCGGACACGGTGGAGCGCGCCACCAAGCTGACCGGGCAACTCCTGGCCTTCGCCCGAAGGCAGGCGCTCAAGCCCGAGGTGTTCGAGGCCGGCGCCCGTCTGAAAAGCGTGGCCGACATGCTCGACACGGTGACCGGTTCGCGCATCCGCGTGCTGACCGAGTTGCCCGAGCGTCCCTGTCACGTCCTGGCCGACGTGAGCCAGTTCGAGACGGCCGTCATCAACATGGCGGTGAATGCCCGCGACGCTATGGACGGCGAGGGCACGCTGACGCTGCGGCTGTCCTGCTCGCAGGGGATGCCTTCGATCCGCGGTCACGGCGGCAGCCCGGCGCCGTTCGCGGCGGTCTCGCTGTCGGACACGGGCACGGGCATCGCCCCGGAGCTCCTCGGACGCATCTTCGAGCCGTTCTACACCACGAAGGAAGTCGGCAAGGGAACGGGGTTGGGCCTGAGCCAGGTGTTCGGCTTCGCCAAGCAATCGGGCGGCGACGTGAACGTGGAGAGCGCTCCGGGGCGTGGGACCACGTTCACGCTGTACCTGCCCGAGATCGAGGCCGCCCCGGAGCCGGGCAGACATGAAACGGGAGACGAGGCCACCTCGTCCGGAGCCGGGCGGCGCGTGCTGGTCGTGGAGGACAACGTCGAGGTCGGGCGATTCGCCACGCAGATCCTCCAGGACTTGGGCTTCGCGACGGACTGGGCGGCGAACGCCGAGGAGGCCCTCGACCGGCTCGGCCCGGATGGCGCCGGCTTCCACGTCGTGTTCTCGGACGTGGTCATGCCCGGCATGGGCGGCCTCGCCATGGCCAAGCTGTTGCGCGGGCGGCTCCCCGGCCTGCCGGTCGTCCTGGCGTCCGGCTACAGCGATGCGCTGGCCCAGGGAGGTGGTGACGGCTTCGAGCTGCTGCACAAGCCCTACGCCGCCGACCAACTCGGGCGCACCCTGAACCGGGTGATCCGGCAGCACGGCCGAGCCATTTGAGCGCCGTAAGGCGACGCTAACGCAAGGTCCGAACGGACAGCTTCGAATCCGCATGAGCCGTACGGTCGGGCTCACCGGCCGCCCCCGACGCTTCGACCTGGCCGCGCCGCTGGAGGCGCAGCGCCACGATCCAGCACAGCACCGCCCAGGCCGACCCGACGCACCAGCCCGCCAACACGTCGGTCGCGTAGTGGACGCCGATGTAGACGCGGCTCAGCCCCACGACGACGGTGAGGAAGACGGCGAGCCCCATGAAGTACGCCTTCAGCCGTGCGCCCGCTGCGACCCTCGTCATGATCGCCCCCAGCGTCAGGAAGGTCACCGCAGAGAGCATGGCGTGGCTGCTGGGAAAGCTGGCTGTGAACACTTGGATGCCGCCGGGAATGTCGGGACGAGGGCGGTTGAAGAGCAGCTTCAGGCCGAAGCTGATGACCGTGCCGCCCAGCATCGAGCCCACCACCAGGAGGGCAGTCCCACGCCTGCGGACCAGGAGCAGGTACCCCACGGTCGCAGCCAGCAGGAAGCACAGGACGACCATGCTCCCAAGGGAGGTCACGTCGCGCGCCATCTCATGCACCCAGGCCGGCCCGATTGGGCCGGCGGCGCCGAGTGGACGGAAGAAGCGCGCGACCCGGGTGTCGAACGCCATGGTATCACCCTCCATCACCTCGCCGGCGAGGAGGCCGAACGCGAGGAGGAGTGCGGCGACGCAGAACAGCGTCGCCACGAGGCCGAGCTCCCGTTTCCCGAGGCGCGTCACGGCTGCTGCCCAGGCACCCAATTCGTTCATCCGCCTCGCCTCCCGGCCGGACCTCGGTACGCCGCCCCAGGTCTGACGCGCGTCGCCCGTGGGGCGAGGCGGCCAGACCGGGGATGCAAGGATCGTCGATGGACCGCGGCCCTGACCCACGGCGACTGCTTCTGGCCCGGCCTCGGGATGCGCGCGGCCGCCGTCCCCGGGCCGCCGGCATCCGTGCGAACTCCACGGATCGGGGGCAGGTCGCGCGCACGGCCCCGTGGACGAAGTCGCCGCGGCGCCGGACAAGGGCGGGGCCCCGGCGCGTCGCCATGCGGTGTCGACCGCAGGTTCATGACGCCGTCGCGTCCGCGCCCGGATGACGGCCGGCCCGCTGCGGTAGCAGGACGATGAGCGCCACGATGAAGGCCGCGATCACGGCGGAAGCGAGCGGCCGGCTCAGGTTCAGCCCGCCGTTGGCGACCGGCTTGTCGAGGAAATCGCCCACCGTGGCCCCGAGCGGGCGGGTCAGGATGAACGCCGCCCAGAAGAGCGTGACCCGTGAAACGGAGGTCCGGTAGTACAGGGCGATGACGACCGCGAGCGCCGCCGCGAAGACGAGGGCGCCACCCTCGTAGCCGAGGCCGCCGGTGTCCGCGAGCCAGTCGCCGAGCGCGGTGCCCAACGTCTGCGAGAAGGTGATCGCCCCCCAATAGAACGCCTCGACCCGCGGGGTCGAAACCGTGTCCACCGACACGGTGCCCTCGGTCGCGTACCAAAGCCCGAGCACGGCCGCGAGGCAGGCGAGTAGCAGGGTCGACCCGCCGGTGTATCCGATGCCGAGCGAGCGGTCGGCGAAGTCCGCCATCGTCGTACCGAAGGTGGTCGAGGCGACGATCGTGGACCAGTACAGGACCGGGTGGAACCGCTTCGATATGATCTGGGCGACCACGAGCGCGACCAGCAGCACGGCGAACAGGGCGGTGCCGGCGAGGTAACCCCAGTTGAGGGTCATGGTGACGGTGTCGCCGCCGGTCTCCCCGAGCGTCGTGGCCAGGATCTTGATGATCCAGAAGCCCAGCGTGACCTCGGGTACCTTGCTCAGGGCGCGTTCGTAACGGTCGTCCATCGGACCTGCTCCTTCTTCGAGAAAAACCTCACGGCGCGTCGGCGCAGGCCGCCCGGCGACCGGCACGCTGCGGGATGAGGAGGACGAGCCCCGGCCATGACGAGCGCGAGCACGCCGGAGATCGTGATGTCGTCGATGCCCAGGCCGCCGGAAGCGACCGGCTTGTCGAGCGAGTTGGCGAGGGTGGCGCCGAGCGGCCGCGTCAGGACGAACGCCGTCCAGAACAGCATGGGCCTGGAAACACGCGTTCGCAGATGGAGGGCCGTGACCACGGCCAGCGCGACGAGGATGAGGAGCGCGCTCCCGTTGTACCCGAGCCCGCTGCTGTCAGCCATCCAGTCGCCCAACGCGGTGCCGAGCGTCTGGGAGAACATGACCGTGGCCCAGTAGAAACCTTCGGCCCGCGGGGACCGCACCGTCTCCACGGCGACCGTGCCGAGCGTGCGCTTCCACAGGATCAGGGTCGCGACGACCGATCCGAGCAGCACCAGGGACCCGCCCGCGTAGCCGATGCCGAGGGACCTGTCGCAGAAGTCGGCGAGGGTCGTGCCTGCGAGCGTCGTCGCGGTGACCACGGCCCAGTACAGGATCGGATGGAAGCGGTCCGCCCGGACCTGTGCGGCCAGCAGCACCGCCAGGGCGGCCCCGAAGATCGCCGTGCCGGCGAGATAGCCGAGGCCGAGCGTCAACGTGACGGCGTTCCCGCCGACCTCGCCCAGGGTCGTGGCCACGATCTTGATGGCCCAGAACCCGGCGGTGGCTTCAGGCACCTTGGCGGGTTCGACGTGTCCGGGTCGCTCGGTCGGTTGCATCGGGCTGCCGTGGGAAAGCGAGGGCTGGCTCACGCGGTGTGGGTCTGGTCGATGATGGCGAGCAGGTCGTCGACCGCGCGACGGCAGGCGGCCGGATCGGGGTTCGACGCCCGCAGCGCGTCGAGGGCGCGGTCGATGGCCTTGTCCACGACGTGCCAGTCGGCGGCGGCTCGCGGCTTCAGGCCGGCCTCGGACGCGTCCCAGGACAATTCCAGGTCCTTGATGCGCGTCTTGGCGGCGGCGAGGTCGCCCCGGTCGGTCATCGCCTTCACGTCGACGACGATGGTCCGGAACTTGGAGAGGTCGCCAAGCTTCGAGGCCGCCATCGCCTTGGGCGTCGCTCCGACGGCGGCGTCCTGCATCGCCAGCAGGCCCAGGGGGGCGGCCGTGGCACCGATGACCGTCGCGGCGATGGCGGCGAGGAGGATGTTTCGCATGGTCGTTCGCTCCGTGTCGTGCGGCGTTGGAAGGACTGGAGGATGGGGATGCGGGAGGCGGCGGACGGTCAGGCCCGCCGCTGTCCGGCCGGCTCGCCAGGGCGTCCGGAGACGAGGCTCAGGGACGTCACCAGGGCGACGATGACGGAGAAGAAGGCGAGGCTGGTGGAGGCCGTGCCGAAGCCGAGGCCGCCGTATTCCCGTGCCTGCGACAGCAGATCGCCCAGCGATGCGCCGAGGGGGCGCGTGACGATGTAGGCGAGCCAGAAGGTCGTCACCGGGTTCGCGCCGAGGCGCCAGGCGAGGGCGAGGGCGGCCAGGATCGTGCCGAAGATGACGACGCCGAGATTGAAGCCGAGCCCCAGCGCCTCGGTAGCCAGGTCGCCCGCGGCCGTGCCGAGCGCGAAGGTCAGGAGGATGGCGAGCCAGTAGAACGCCTCGCGGCGCCGGGTCACGATGGCGTGGATCGAGAGCGTCCGCTCGGTCGCGTACCAGAGGGCGAACACGGCGGCGAGGGCGGCCGCGAACACGCCGGTGCTGACGAAGAGGCTCACGCCGAGCTTGTCGGTCAGGATGTCGGTGACCTGCGTGCCGACCACGCTGACGAGGACGACGGTCGACCAATAGGTCCAGGGCACGTAGCGCCGCTCGCGCACCTGCAGGGCGAGGACGGCCGCGAGGAGGCCGGCCGTGAGGGTGGCGGTGACGGCGGCACCCAGGCCGACGTTCACCGCGAGGTAGTCCGCGCCGGTCTCGCCGACGGTCGTGGACAGGATCTTGATGACCCAGAAGGCCGCGGTGACCTCCGGTACCTTGTTCAAGACCTGGCGCTGGATCTCGCTCATCCCCGTCTCCCGTCCGTCATGGTCGGGCACGGTGATAGCGAGCCAGAATGAGGGCAGAATGAGCTTCGTCCGGAGGAGCCGCAGGCTCGGCCTCAGGCCGGCAGTCTGACGGTTGCGAGGGTCCCCTGCCCGTCACGTCGGTTTTCGACCGTCAGGCCGAGGTCGTTGCGCTCCGCGATGCGGCGGGCGATGGCGAGCCCGAGCCCTGTGCCTTCGACTTCCGGTGGCGCGGCCCGGAAGAAGCGGTCGAACAGGCGGCCCTCGCTTCCCGGCGGCAGCCCGCAGCCGGTGTCCCGAACCGTGACGACGCACGCACCGTTCCGGTTCAGCAGACGGACGTCGACCTGGCCTCCCGACGGCGTGTAGCGCAGGGCGTTGTCGACCAGGTTGGCGAACAGGACGCGGACCTCGTCCTCCGACGCGTGAAGCGTCGCGGGTGTCTCGATATGCACGCCCAGGTCGATGTCCTTGCGCTCGGCGAGCACGACGTGGTCGGCGACGCAGTCGAGCAGGAGCTGGCCGAGGTCGACGGATGCAGGACGGGCCTCGGCACCGTCGTCGAGCCGGGCGAGACGGAGCAGTTGATCCACCAGCCGGTTCGCCCTCCGGAGGCCGTCCGCCAGCGCCATACGCCGCGCGTCGCCCCCGCCACCGGCAGGCCCGCCGAGGGAGTCGAGTTGGATCTGCATCGCGGCAAGCGGCGTACGCAGTTCGTGCGCCGCGTCGGCCACGAACCGCTTCTGGGCGGCCAGAGCGGCCTGCAGGCGAAGGATGAGCCCGTTCATGGCCTCGACGAGGGGCGCCACCTCCGTCGGCACGCCGCGCGTCGGCAAGGGGCCTTGGGCGGCGGCGCCGCGCCCGGCGAGGTCATGCACCAAGCCGTCGAGCCGCCCGAGCGCCCGGTTCATCGCCCAGCCGACGACGATCCACGACAGCGGGACGAGGAGCAGCAGCGGGGCCACGGCGCCGAGCGCCGCATTGCGTGCGAACTCCGCCCTCACGACGTCGCGCTGGGCGACCCGGACCGTCGTGGTGCCGTTGGCGGTCGTGTAGGTGCGCCAGAGCTCGCCGCCCATGACGACGTTCGCGTATCCCGTGCGGCCGGGGTGGCGGACGTCGACGCCGCGGTCGTCGCGCAGGACCTGCCCGTCCTTCCAGATGGTGACGGCGAGTTGGTCCTCCGGGTCCTGGTCGGCGGCGGGCGGCGCGTCCGCGTCCGGGAGCCCGGGACCGGCGTTGAGGGCGACCTGCCGCAACTGCCCGTCGAGGAAATCGGCCGCCTCGATCCGCGCGAGGGCATAGGCCGCGACCATCGCGGCCAAGCCGATTCCGGCGAGCAGGGCGGTCATCCAGCCGAGCGTCGTGCGGCGCAAGGAGGCGGCCCTCATGGCTTGGGCACCATCCAGCCTGCGCCGCGGACGTTGAGGATCACGCCCTTGCCGACCTTGCGGCGGACCGTGAGGATCAGGGCGTCCACCGCGTTGCTCTCGACCTCCTCGCCCCACCCGTAGATGCGTTCCTCGATCTGCGCCCGAGAGAGGATGCGCCCCGGTCGCTCCATGAGCGCGTGCATGAGGGCGTATTCGCGCGCCGACAGGACCGCGACGGTTCCGGCGTGGGATAGCACATGGCTCTCCGTGTCGAGTTCGGTCTCGGCGGCCACGAGCCGCGCGGTCGCCCGCCCGGCCCGGCGCCGCAGGATCGCCCGCATCCGGGCGAGCAGCTCGCGCATCTCGAACGGCTTGACCAGGTAGTCGTCGGCCCCGAGGTCGAGGCCGGCGACGCGGCTGTCGAGTCCGTCCCGCGCCGTGATGATGAGCACCGACATGTCGTTGCCCGCCGTCCGCGCGGACCTGAGAACCTGCAGGCCGTCGGCGCCCGGCAGGCCGAGGTCCAGCAGGACCAATGCGTGGCCGCCGACCCGCAGCGCCGTTTCGGCCATGGGGCCGTCGCGTACCCAATCGACGGAGTAGCCTTCGGCGGCAAGGCCGTGCGACAACCCTTCGCCGATCATGCGGTCGTCCTCGATCAGCAGCACGCGCATGGGTCGCCTTGTTCGGGTCGGAGCATTCATGGCGCGGTGCTGGCCGTGACCGCTCGCAAGCCGGAGCCGGAACTGAGCCGCGCCACGGACCGGTCCTAGCCTGCAGCCGAGACAACAGCGACGTGAGAAGTCGCTTACCCTAAAGGCGTAAGCATTCCTTTGGACTTGAGGAAAGCAGCCCTGGATCGGCGCCTCGGAGGCGGTGTCGGGTTTCGGGAGATTTCCGGCCACGTGCCGACGTCTGCGTCCGACCTGCCGCCACTGGGCATATGGCGAGCCGTCATGACGGCTC
>NZ_BPRD01000007.1 GCF_022179745.1 Methylorubrum podarium | reverse complement strand
GAGGCGCCGGCCTCGGCGGTGCCGCACTTCGTCGCCGCCCTCCGGGCCGCGCCCGAGCGGCCGGCCTACTGGCTCGCCCTCGCCACCACGCTGCTGACGCTGAACCGGGTGAACGAGGCGCGCGCGCTCATGGAGCGCTTTCGCGAGCAGGGCCTGCCCGACGACGAGACCCGCGCGGTCCTCAAGGATTTCATCGATCAGGCCTTCACCCTCGGCCAGGCGCATTACGAGGCGGACGACCTGCCCACCGCCGAGATCCTGTTCGATCTCGTCATCGGCCTGGACGACACCCACGCCAAGGCGACCCATCTCGCGGGCGCCGCCGCCGCCCGGAGCGGCCGTCACCAGCAGGCCTACGACCTGTTCAGCATCGCGATCTACCGCGAGCCCGACAACGCCGGCTTCTTCAGCAGCCTCGGCGCCCTCCTCATCAACCTCAACGACTACCCGGGCGCGATCGCGGCGCTGGAGAAGTCGATCGCGCTCGATCCCGATCTCGCCATCGCGCATTCGAACCTGTCCGGCGTGCTCCAGCGCATCGGGCACCACGCCTCCGCCGTCAGCCACGCCCAGCGCTCGATCGCGCTCAAGCCGAACTTCTTCGGCGCCCACATCAACCTCGGCTGCGGCCTGAAGAGCCTCGGCCGCCTGCCCGAGGCGATCGCAAGCTTCGACCGGGCGCTGGCGCTGGATCCGTTCAACGTCGCGGCCCATTCGAACCGGCTCTTCGCCAAGCTCTACGCCGAGGGCGTTCCGCCGACCGCGTACGCCGCCGACGCCCGGAGCTTCGGGGCGCGCATCGCCGATCCCCTCCTGCGGCGGCGGCCCTTCGCCAACGACCGCGATCCCGACCGGCGCCTGCGGGTCGGGTTCGTCTCGGGCGATCTCTGCACCCACGCCGTGGCCCGGTTCATCGAGCCGTTCCTGCGCCACTTCGACCGGACGCGGTTCGAGACGCGCGCCTACATGACCCAGGTCGGAGAGGACGGGGTCTCGGCGCGCCTGCGCCCGCTCTTCGACGTCTGGCACAACATCGCCGCCCTGGACGACGACGCGGCCGCCGACCGGATCGAGGCCGACGCCATCGACATCCTCGTCGATCTGTCGGGCCACAGCGCCGGCCACCGCCTGCTCGTCTTCGCCCGCAAGCCGGCACCGGTTCAGGTCACCTGGATCGGCCATCCCGCGACGACCGGCCTGCGCGCCATGGATTACCGCCTGACCGATTTCGGCCACGACGAGCCCGGCCTGTCGGACACGCTGCACACCGAGACGCTGTGGCGGCTGCCGGGCGTGTCGGCCACCTACGAGGCGCCCGGCGACATCCCGCCGGTGCGCGAACGCGCGCCGTTCGAGGACAACGGCTTCGTCACCTTCGGCACCATGAACCGCCTCGAGAAGATCGGCGACCGGGCGCTGGAGGCCTGGGCCGAGATCCTGACGGCGCTGCCCGATGCGCGCCTGTTCATGGTCGCCGCCGACATGAACACGCCGGAGATCCGGGCCGAGGTCGAGGCACGCCTGGTGCGGGCCGGCCTGCCGCTCGAGCGGGTGCGCCTGCACCCGCGCGTCACCAGCGGCTACTTCTATCTTTACCACGAGATCGACATCGCGCTGGATTCCTTTCCCTATAACGGCGGCACGACGAGCTGCGACACGCTCGCCATGGGCGTGCCCTTCATCGCCCTGGCCGGCACCCACGCCGCCGCGCGGACGGGCATCGCCGCCCTGAGGGCAGTCGGGCTGGAGGAATTCGCGGCGGCGACGCCGGAGGATTACGCGGCCGTCGCCGTCGCCCTCGCCAGCGATCGCGAGCGTCTGCGCGCGCTCCGCTCGGGGCTTCGCGAACGCGTCTTCGCCAGCGCGCTGATGGATCACGCCCGCTTCGCCGGGGAGGTTGGGGACGCCTTCCGCGCCATGTGGAGGCGCTGGGCCGATGCGAACCGCGCCGCTTGATCCCGCCCCCGAGGCGGAAAGCCTCCCGCGCCCCGAGCGCGAGCTCCCCGTGCAGGCGACCCTGCGCCGGCTGGAGCAGGAATTCGCGCGGGTCCTCGACACCGCCCCGGAAACGGCTTCGGGGGCGGAACGTGCATCCGATCCGGTCTACGTCACCCGGCCGTTCCTGCCGCCCCTCGAAGAGTTCGAGCCGCTGCTGCGGCAGATCTGGCAGACGCGGATCCTGACCAATGGCGGCCCGTTCCACCGGGAGCTGGAGGCGCGCCTGCGCCACCATCTCGGCGTGAGGCAGGTCGCTCTGTTCAACAACGCGACGACCGCGCTGATCATGGCCCTGCGGGCGCTCGATCTCACGGGCGAGGTGATCACGACGCCCTATTCCTTCGTCGCGACCTCGCACGCCCTGCTCTGGAGCGGGCTGACCCCCGTCTTCGTCGACATCGACCCCGTGACCCTCAACCTCGATCCCGCCCGGATCGAGGCGGCGATCACGCCGCGCACCAGCGCGATCCTGCCGGTCCACTGCTACGGCCGGCCCTGCGACGTGGAGGCGATCGGGGCCATCGCCGACCGGCACGGGCTCAAGGTGATCTACGACGCCGCCCACGCCTTCGGCGTGGACCATGGCGGCGCGAGCGTGCTCAACCACGGCGACCTGTCGGTGCTCAGCTTCCACGCCACCAAGGTGTTCAATACCTTCGAGGGCGGCGCCATCGTCTGCGCCGACCCGGCGATGAAGGACCGGATCGACAAGCTCAAGAACTTCGGCCACGACGGCGAGACCTCGGTTCCGGATGTCGGCCTCAACGGCAAGATGAGCGAGCTGAACGCGGCGCTCGGCCTCGTCCAGCTCCGGCATATCGGCACCGCGCTGGCCCAGCGCCGGGCCGTCGACGCCGCCTATCGGGAGGGCCTGCAGGGCATCCCCGGCATCCGCTGCCTGGACTTTCCGGGCGAGGGCGCGGCCAACTACGCCTATTTCCCGATCCTGGTCGGACCCGACTATCCGATCGGCCGCGACGCGCTCTACGATGCGCTCAAGCGCGACGGCATCCACCCGCGGCGCTACTTCCATCCGCTGATCTCGGACTTCCCGATGTACCGGACGCTGCCGAGCGCCCGGCGGGAGGATCTGCCCGTGGCGTCCGCGGCCGCCGACCGGGTGCTGTGCCTGCCGATCTACCCCGACCTCGATCCCGCCATCGTGGCCCGGATCGTCCGGCGGATCGCCCGGCCATGACGGCGCCCGTCACGGCCGCGATCATGCAGCCCTATCTCTTCCCCTATATCGGCTACTTCCAGCTCATCGCGGCGGTCGATCAGTTCGTGATCTACGACACCGTGAAATACACCAAGAAGGGCTGGATCAACCGCAACCGCTTCCTGCGCGACGGCGAACCCGTGACCTTCACGCTGCCGCTGGAGAAGGATTCGGACCATCTCGACATCCGCGAGCGGCGCGTCGCGGCGGGGTTCGAGCCGGACCGGCTCTGCGCCCAGATCGCCCAGGCCTATCGCCACGCGCCGCACCGGCGCGAGACCATGCCGCTCGTCGAGGAGGTTCTGGGCTACGCGAGCACGGACCTATTCGACCACCTGCGGCACGGATTGCTGCGGACCTGCGCGCATCTCGCCATCACCACGCCGATCCGCACCGCCTCGACGATCGAGGGCACGACCGACCTGCGGCGGCAGGACCGGGTGATCGACCTGTGCGAGCGGCTGGGCGCGGCGACCTACGTCAACCCGATCGGCGGCACCACCCTCTACGATCCGGCCGCCTTCGCGCGGCGGGGCATCGCCCTGCGCTTCCTGCGGGCCCGGCCCTTCGCCTATGCTCAGGGACCGCACCCCTTCGTGCCCTGGCTGTCGATCCTCGACGTGCTGATGTTCAACCCGCGATCCGCGCTCGCGGCCCTCCTGGCCGGCGGCTACGATCTCATCGAGGCGGAGGATGCCCCGTGCCCCGCTGGCGCAAGCTCGGCCGCGTCTTCGATCCCGCAAGCGTCGGCGGCCGTCCCTGGCTGAAGGCCTTCGCCCAGGCGCCCGCCGCCCTCGTCTGCGACGACGTGGTGCGGATGTACTTCTCCTGCCGCCCGGAGGCCGACGCCGACGGCCAGTACGTCAGCTACAGCGCCTACGTCGATCTCGACCGGGGCGACCTGTTCCGCGTGCGCGCGGTCGCCGAGGCGCCGATCCTGCCGCTCGGCAGCCCCGGCACCTTCGACGAGTTCGGCGTCTACCCGGTCTCGGTCATCCGCGCGGGCGACGCGGTGCGCGCCTACTATGCCGGCTGGACGCGCTGCGTCTCGGTTCCGTTCAACACGGCGATCGGCTGCGCGGTGAGCCATGACGGCGGGCGCCGGTTCGAGCGTCTCGGGCCGGGACCGATCCTGCCCTACTCGCCGGACGAGCCCTTCGTGATGAGCGGGCCCAAGGTCCGGCGCTTCGGCGACACGTGGTACCTGTTCTACATCGCCGGACGTAGCTGGAAGCGGGTCGAGGGCCGGGCCGAGCCGGTCTACCGCATCCGCATGGCGACCTCGCCCGACGGCCTCACCTGGACCAAGGCGAACCGCGACCTAATCCCGCCGCGGATCGAGGCGGACGAGGCCCAGGCGAGCCCTGACGTGTTCGAGGCGAACGGGCGCTACCACATGCATTTCTGCTACCGCTACAGCGCCGGCTTCCGCAGCCGCGAGGGCGGCTACCGCATCGGCTACGCCTGGAGCGACGACCTCCTGACCTGGACCCGCGACGACGGGCGCTGCGGCATCGACGTGTCGGAGGAGGGCTGGGACGCGCAGATGATCAGCTACCCCCACGTCTTCACCGTCGATGGCCGGACCTATCTCGCCTATCTCGGCAACGAGGTCGGCCGCGGCGGCTTCGGCCTCGCCGCCCTCGACGGCCCCCTCGACTGACCGGCCCGACCCCATGCGCTGGACCAAGCTCGGCCTCGTCTTCGACCTGCGGGCGCACCCGCTGCCCTTCGGGAGCGGGGAATTCGCGCAGTCGCCGCAGGCGCTCGTCCTCGACGACCGGGTGCGGATCTTCTTCTCGACCCGCAGCCGCGAGCCGAATGGGCAGTATCTCAGCCACGTCGCCTTCGTGGACATGCGCAAGGATCTGAGCGCGGTGCTCGGGCTCGCGCAGCGGCCGGTTATCGCCCCGGGCGATCTCGGCACCTTCGACGAGCACGGCATCTTCCCGATGAACGTGCTGCGCCACGACGGCCTCGTCTACGGCTACACCACGGGCTGGAGCCGGCGCGTCTCGGTGCCGGTGGAGACGGGTATCGGGCTCGCCGTCAGCCGGGACGACGGTCTGTCCTTCGAGCGGCACGGCGCGGGCCCGGTGCTGGGCGCCAGCCTCAACGAGCCGTTCCTCGTCGCCGACGGCTCCGTGCGCGTGATCGATGGCCTGTTCCACATGTGGTACATCTTCGGCACCGCCTGGAGTGCCGCCGGATCCGGCGCGGCGCCGGAGCGGGTCTACAAGATCGGGCACGCCACCTCTTCGGACGGCATCGCGTGGACCAAGGAGGAGGGGCGCCGGATCGTCGCCGACCGCCTCGGCCCGGAGGAGGCCCAGGCACTTCCCTGCGTGTTCGACCGGGGCCCCCGCCGCCACATGGTGTTCTGCTACCGCGAGCCCGTCGGCTTCCGCACCGATCCCGGCCGCGGCTACCGGATCGGCCACGCGTGGTCCGACGACCTCGTGGACTGGACGCGGGACGATGCGCGGCTGACCCTCTCCGGGACGCCCGGCGACTGGGACGCGGACATGCAGTGCTACCCCCACGTCTTCACCTGCGAAGGCGAGACCTACCTCCTCTACAACGGCAACGCCTTCGGCCGCTTCGGCTTCGGCGCCGCGCGGCTCGAACCGTGACCGGGCCGACCGTCGCGCGGAACCGCTCCCGGGCGGAGGATGTCGAGGCCCATCTGACGGCCTGCGCGCGGACCTTCACGCCGCCGCTCGACCGGCGGGTGGCGATCCCCGACTACGCCGCCAAGCTCGCCGCGCGGGCCGAGCGGTTCGAGGCCTGGGACGGCCCGGCGCTGATCGGCCTGGTGGCGGTCTATTGCAACGATCCGGCCCGCATCTGCGCCTTCGTGACGAGCGTCAGCGTGGTGCCGGACCGGACCGGGGAGGGGCTCGGCGGCCGCCTGCTCGCGGCGGCGATCGCCCATGTCCGCGGCCTCGGCTTCGCGCGGATCGCGCTGAGCGTGGACCGTGCGGCGTCGGCCCTCGGCCTGTATCGCCGGCTCGGCTTCACCGAGGACGCGCGGGACGACCGAACGCTGCACCTCTCGCTCGACCTCGCGGCGGCGCGTCCGGTTGCGGGGGCGACATCTCAGGACCGAGGCACGGAGGCCAGACCATGAGCGCCGGACGCGATTTCGACCGTGAGACGCAGGACGTGGAGGGCCACCGCTACGCCTACGATTTCGACCTCGACGTGATGCACCGATACATGGTGCAGGCGTTCGAGCCGTTCTTCCGCCCCGGCCGCCTGCTCGAACTCGGCAGCTTCCGGGGGGACTTCACCCGGCGCCTGACGCCGTTCTTCGACGACATCACCTGCGTCGAGGCCTCGGGCGAGGCGATCGACGCGGCGCGGGGGCGGCTCGGCGAGAGCGTGCGGTTCGTCCACGCGACCTTCGAGGCGGTCGCGCTGCCCGCCCGCTACGACACGGTCGTCCTCACCCACGTGCTCGAACATCTCGACGACCCGGTCGGGGTGCTCAGGCGCGTCAACGCGGAATGGCTGTCGGAGGGCGGGCGCCTGCTGCTGGCCTGCCCGAACGCCAACGCGCCGTCCCGCCAGATCGCGGTGAAGATGGGCCTGATCTCCCACAACGCCGCCGTCACCGAGGCGGAGCGGCAGCACGGCCACCGCTGCACCTACAGCCTCGACACCCTGGAACGGGACGCCGCCGCCGCGGGCCTGCGGGTGATCCACCGCTCCGGCGTCTTCTTCAAGGCGCTGGCGAACTTCCAGTGGGACGCCCTGCTGAAGACCGACATCGTCTCACCGGCCTATCTCGACGGCTGCTACGCCCTGGGACAGCTCTACCCGGACCTCTGCGCCAGCATCTACCTCGTCTGCGAACGCGGAACGCAGACCGGTTAGCGGCCCCCCGCGAGCGGGCCGACGGCCTGCCCGAAAGGACGAGACCGAGATACATCTGTGTTCGGCGCGTCCAAGCGCCAACACTCAAGCTCTCCGGAAACAGGCCTCTTCGATCCGACATCGAAGAAGATTGACAACGTCAATCGAAGACAGCCCTACTCACGAAGCGAAATCACAATAAGCCTCGCAATGTCGGGAATCACACCGACGGCATGAGCCATCTTACACGCCGCTCCGGCGACGTTTAAACCCGTTGTGGCGCTTACCCTTACAGCGGCGTGAACGCTTCATTTTCCGAGTACGGACATGGAAGAGCCGAACCGAGGAAACGTCTTTCTGCTGCTCCGAGCGGATCCTCTCGCGGGAGCGGGCGACCGCGTGAGCGGGCCGGCGCGGTCCCGCGGCGTCCTCGACACGCGGGATGAGCCGGCCGGGCCGGCGGGACGGGCAGGATGAAGGTCGTGCCGGGCGGCGGAGCGGCGGTCAGCGGGCCTCTCTCGCGCAAGCTGCAGGGTTTCGGCAGGCTGGAGGAGGCGGATGCGGCCGCCCTGGCGATGGTCGAGGCGGGCACGCGGCTGGTCCCGTCCGGCACGGACCTCGTCCGCGAGGGCGACCGGCCCGAGGGCATGCTCGCGATCACGGAGGGCTTCGCCTGCCGCTACAAGCTGCGGGAGAACGGGGCACGCCAGATCATGGCCTACCTCGTTCCGGGAGATGTCTGCGACTTCGACGCCTCGGTCCTGAACCGGATGGACCACACCATCGGCACGCTCTCCACCTGCCGCGTCGCGCGGGTGGCGCCCGAGGCCAGCCGGGACCTGCGGGCGCGCCCGGCCGTGGCCGGCGGCCTGCGCATGGCCGCGCTCGTCGACGAGGCGATCCTGCGCGAGTGGATCATGAATCTCGGCCGGCGCTCCGCCGTGGAGCGCCTCGCCCACCTGTTCTGCGAGCTGCTCGTGCGCCTGCGGGCGGTGGGGCTGACCCTCGGGAACAGCTACGACCTGCCGATCACGCAGCTCGACCTCGCCGACACCACCGGCATGACCAGCGTGCACGTGAACCGATCGCTGGGCGAGCTCAAGCGCGCCGGGCTGATCGAGCGCAAGGGGAGGCGCCTCACGCTGACCGAGCTGGAACGCCTCATGGAGATGGCCGAGTTCCGGCCGAACTACCTGCACCGGGAAATGCCGGAAGCGGCCTGAGGCCGACGCCTCCGGATCCGGCGGTCGCGGCCGCGGGCCGTGCCCCGGCGGACGCTCTCCGGCCGAGTCAGGCCGCCGCCAGCGCATTCCGACGGAGGGGGCGGAAGCCGGCGCTCTCGCTGGCCCGAGGAACGAGCCGACATCTCGTGGCGTTCACCGTCGGACCTTGGCCGGAGCCGCTGCCCGGTCGGCAGGAGACAGGAGACGTTCGATGATGAGGATCGGAACCCGCACGGTGCTGGCTCTGATCGCCTTCTCGGCCACCGGCACGGCCAGCGTGCGGGCCGGCGAGGAAGAGCAGGCGGCCCTCTGCCGCGACGACGTCATGCGGCTGTGCCTGACGTCGATCCCCGACCGCGGCCGCATCGTGAGCTGCATGAAGGCTCAGCGGGCGAGCCTCAGCCCGGGATGCCGAGCCGCCTTCGACGAGGGGATGGCCTCGCCGGCCGGGCGGCGCTCCGCGAGCCTCCGCTGAGGGCCGCAGCCGGGGCGCGCCAGAGCTTGTCTCCGCGCCCGCTCCCGATCCACGACAGGAGACCCGCCTTTCGATGACGCGTTCGATTCTTCCTCTTCTTCTGGCCGCTGGCCTGACGCTGCCCGCGCTGACCCAGACCGCCGCCGCGGTCGAGGGTCCCCCCATGCTGCTGCACGGCAATTACTGCGGGCCGGGCAACAATGCGCCGGCGGCCCCCGTCGATGCGCTCGACGCGGCCTGCGCCCGCCACGACGCCTGCACGCCGGACGGCGCACTGGCTCCGAAAGCCTGTAACCTTCGGCTCCAGGTCGATGCCGAGCGCGTGGCCGACGACCCGCGCCAGCCGGAAGAGCTGCGGATCATGGCCGGGCTCGTCGCCTCGGGCGCGGCGATGATGCCCTCCGCCCCCTCGTCCGGACTGCGCGCCCCCGCGGCCATCGACGTCGAGAGGCAGCCGGACACGGACATGCTCCCCGAATAGGCTGACTCGGCAGAGGACGTTGACGCTCGTCGGCCACGAAACGTCCGCTGCGCCGACGCGGTCCGGGAACGAAACGGCGCCGCCATTCGGTCTCTACGTCGTCACCCGACATGGCCCCGGAAAGCATCGCCTCGTCAGCCTGCCGACCCTGCAGCTTGATCGGACCAGCACCGTCCGGTGACCCTGCCGGCCACGCCGCAGCGACACCGCGCCCAACGGGACACACCTTAGAAAACGCAACCGGCGGCAATCAATTGGATGAGTTGTGCAGTCCGAGGTCCTTGAGCCAGGCTATGTAGCGGGATGAACGGTCCCAGTTGGCTGCGGGCAGAGTCGTGGCGTTCACCTCGCTCGGATTGCAACCGTACTTGCGCCGAAAGGCGCGGCTGAAGACCTGCTCGTTTTCGAAGCCGCAGGCGAAGGTGAGTTGCTTGATCGTCGGCCGGCGCTGACCGGACCGAACGAGTTGCTGCATGGCGTAGGCGAGCCGTCGGTTGCGGATGTAAGCGTAGACGCCGCCATCCTTCTCGAAGATCTTGTAAAGCGGTGTGCGCGAGAGCCCGAACTTGGCCATCAGCATCTCGGCCGTGACGCTCGCGAGATTCTGGTCGATGAATTGGCGCATGGAAATGACGCTCACGGCGGCATGATCGTAGGCGCTGTCCGTCTCATCAAGGAAGGCGGCATTGCACAAGGCAGCGGTTGCCGAGGCGAGCAGTTCCTTCTGCAGCGGCGTGGCCGTCGGCAGACAGGCGGCCATGCTCTTGAGGTGATTGGCCAGCAGGCGGGTGAGCGGACTGTCGGTGGAAGGGACGCTGCGTCCGTGCCAATCGGACAGGTCGCCGCGCCAACCGTTCAGGAGGCGCCGCGGCAGGGTGACTCTCAAACCCCGGGCGCGTGTGATTTCGAGCTTTATCGGTTGCCCCATATCGGTGATCGTGAACGCTTCCTGTCCGACCTCACCGCATCGGTTGGCCGCCGTGATCTGCGCCCGGCCAGCGACTTGCAGATTCAAGGTGATGTGATCGAAATTCTGGGCGGCGACGTAGGACGCGGATCGCTCCATGACCTGCGCCGGCGCTTCGATCTCGCCGAATACGATCTGCTTTAGGTTGTAGTATCGGCGGAAGACGCTTGATGGAACGACTGTGTCTTGGTCGATGCGACTATCGATGTAATCCGTCGCGAGTTCCATCCACGCCCGGCGTCGACCTTCATTGCTGCATATATGTGCAAATCGATGCTCAATCATAATGCTGCACCCGGAACATGGTGAGCATCGGCAAGCTTACTGTTTATTAAGCTGCCGAATAAAATTTTATTACGATCCTCTATGCCGAGATATATATTGCGCCGACCTGAAACGGTATTGCCGAATCGAAATTATGGATGGATCATCACTGTTAAAGTACGCAAAGTCAGTTCTAAAAGATAGAATATCCGCCCCATGCGTCGCGCGGAGGCGATCTCCCGGAAAGCGATCGAATCACGGACGGCGAGACGCGCCGACCTCATCCAGAAACCCTGCGGTGATGAGGGCGCGGGCCGTCGATCGGGGGATCGTGCATCGCGGCAGGCCCGGCGGAAACCGGGCGACGGCGGCGTTCACAACGGACCCGTCCGCCCCGCCGCATCGTCCGCGCTCGACTGCGCCATGATGCTTCCCGTGACACGAATCTGCGTCGTGAGCACCGGGCGGCCGGCGGGAGAAGCCGTCAATCAGACCTATGGGCAACTTCTGAGCTGAAACAGTATACGCCGCGAAAACACGCAAAGTCTGCTGTTTAGTACAGAACGTCTGATGATTTCGTGCGACAAACCGAGATTATTACCAGTGATTAAACCATGATTGCCGCACCATATCCTTGGCTTATCGCCATAACGCGAAGTACAGGGATAAGATGTCATGGACTATGCTGTCGGAATCAGCGGCACCTCACGTCAGAACCTGCTTTCATTGCAGGGAACGGCCGCCCTCTCCTCCATCAATCAAACGCGCCTCAACACGGGCAAGAGCGTCAACAGCGCCCTCGACGATCCGTTGAAGTTCTTCACCGCGCAGAGCCTCACCGACCGCGCCTCGGCTCTGACGAGCCTGCTCGGCGGCATGTCGAACGGCATCCAGACGGTCCAGGTCGCCTCGAAGGGCATCGACACGATGATCGACTACATGAAGCAGTTGCAGTCGGTCGTGCAGCAGGCCCAGAGCAACATTGCCCAGAACCTGCCCACGGTCGCCAGCAACGCGCTGGCGAGTGCCGCGGAGATCGCGGCCGTGGGCGGAAGCGCCCGTGACGTCGCCATGAACAAGACGGTGCTGGGCGCCACCGCCGCCGCCTCGGCGACGAACAACGGCAACCTCGGCCTCCCGCCGACCGCCATGGGGACGGGCGCGAACGCCACCAAAGTCGCAAGCCAGGCCACGATCCAGCTCAAGGCGGGCAGCAGCAGCTACAGCTTCGACGTGGGCGCGACCGACAAGGTCAGCGATGTCGTGGCCCAGATCAACAAATCCGGCATCGCCACCGCCTCGGTCGACTCCCAGGGCAAGCTCCAGGTGACGGGTGTCGGCTCCGATCCCCTCACGGTCGCCTTCGGGAAGGTGTGGGGCCCGGGCGTTGCCGCCCCCGCAACCGACAGGCCGGGCACGTTCGTCCTGGATAACGCGAACACCACCAAGCTGTTCGGCGCCGCCGCCGCCGGCAGCACCGCCACCCCCATCGCCGCCACCGCCGGCGGCTCGGCCGCGCGATCCGCCCTCGTCTCCCAGTTCAACAACCTGCGCGACCGGATCAATGAAGCCGCTCAGGACGCCAGCTTCTCCGGGGTGAACCTGCTCAACGGCGACAAGACCACGGTCGTCTTCAACGAGAAGAGCGGTGCAGGCCAGGCGAAGCTCGACATCCAGGGCACGAAGACCAACACGACGACGCTCGGCATCGGAGTGATGCAGGATTCGGCCAGAGCCGCAGCGGGTGCCGACTTCAGCATCCAGAACAACGCGGACCTGCAGAAGGCGTCGAACGCCCTCAGCGGTGCGATTGCGTCGCTGAAGTCGCTGTCGGGGTCCCTCTCCTCGAACCAGTCGATCATCCAGACGCGCCAGGACTTCACCAAGAATCTGAACAACATCCTCAAGACCGGCGCGGACAACCTGACGAGCGCGGACATGAACGAGGAAGCCGCCAACTCGCAGGCCCTGCAGCTCCGGCAGTCGCTCGGCATCTCGTCATTATCGTTGGCCAACCAAGCCAACCAGGGCGTGCTGCAGTTGCTGCGCTGATCCGAGGGCGCTTCGGCGCGATCGATCTGATGATCGCGCCGAGGCCCAACCGACGCCGATACCGCGCGGCACCACCGCAGATCGCTCAAGGCGTGGGCTGGTGAGCCATGACTTCAGGCCGCTGCATCTTCCGGCTGTGCGGCGCGATCTCGGCCCTTTCAGGGACGGTGACGATGATGATGCACTCGGCGGTTTCATCGCACAGTATTCGCTTCGGCTTGCTGTGCCTATTCTCCTGGGCGGCCTTCTGGCTCCTTTCCGTCACGAAGAAGGTTTTCGCGCCTGCCCGCAACAGACGACATCATCGAAAAACCGAAGACTCAAAGAGGGGCATGAAGATCAGGGACGGCGTGCCGAGCCCGTTGATCCACACAAATGCGCCGAATGTGCAGGAAGCAGTGGCAATTCCAACGCATAAGCAGAGGATTAAGAGACAAATGCTGCTCGACGAAAGAAATACCAGATGATTTACATCGTATTCTACGCTTGATCGCGCATGCCGCGAGTCGTGGCTCATCATCGACCAGACCCAGCAGCCGTCCGCCGCCGCGCCGGCATGGGAGTTCATCTTGATGCGCCGCGCTCATCGAGAGGAAAAACGAGACAATGGGATGCAACATAAAGCAAAGGCTATAGAATGTTTCGCCGTGATTATACGCGCAACGAGCGCGCCGCTCTTCATGGGTCTTGCCGGAGCAAGCTTCGGCCTGACCGAGCGCAAACCGATGCATTCAGAGCGTCCGGCACGCCCGGCCGCCGTGAAAGCTTCGGCCGACGGCGCCCTGAGAGCGGCCCGCCGCGGCTTGCGCCGGTGAAACGAAGCGGGCCGGCTCCCCGGAGGAAGCCGACCCGTCCCTGCCGTGTAGCGCGGCCCGGCTCAGCGCAGGAGCTGCAGGATGCCCTGCTGCGACTGGTTGGCGAGCGACAGCGCCGAGATCGCCAGCGAGTTGCGGGTCGAGAGCGCCTGGGAGTTGGCCGCCTCCTCGTTGAGGTCGGCGCTCGTCAGGTTGGCCGCGCCGGTATCGAGCACGTTGATGATCTGCTTGGTGAAGTCCTGCCGGTTCTGCACCACGGCGAGGTTCGAGCCGAGCGCCGCCGCCCGCGACTGGAGCTGGCTGCTGGCGCTGTTGATCTGATCGACGATCTTCTTGATGGCGCTGCTTTCCTGGAAGTTGGTCTGGCCCACCGCCGAGAGGCCGAGGCTGGCCGCGTTGGTGGCGCTGCCCTGGACCTTCAGCTGGGAGGTGCCTTTCTCGTTGAAGTTGATCGTGAGGCTGTCGCCCGAGAGCAGGTTCACGCCGTTGAACCCGGCATCCGAGGCGAGCTGGTCCATCTGCTTGAGCAGGTCGTTGTAGGTCTGAACGAGGTTGTTGCGGGCGTTGAGCCCGTCACCGCCGAGATTGGCCGCCGCCGTCCCGGTCGTGAACGGGTTGCCGGTCCCGGACGCGACGATCGACAGGTTCTGCGCGCCGACGTCGTTGGTGGTGGTGATCGAGATCTTGCCGCTCAGCGAGTCGATGGTCGCCTGGGCGTTGGCGGGGGCCAGCGCTTGGTTGAGCTGGGCCAGCGTCGAGATCTGGCCCGGCGCCGTCCCGAAGGTGACGGAGGCCGTGGTCATGGCCGCCCCGTTTCCGACCTGGACCGTGAGCGACTTGCCGGCGAGCGCGCTCTGCGAGGCCGGCTGGCCGCTGCCCGCCGCGAAGTCCGTCGTCGCGAAGCCGAGATTGGCGACCTTCGACGTGGCGGTCGAGCCGTCCACGAGCTGCACCGCGGTGTTCGGATCGGCGGCGGTGAAGCTGAACTTGTTGGTCGCCGTGTCGTAGCTCGCCGTCACCGCGCCGTTGGTCGCCGCGCCGACTTTCTGAAGCAGCGAGCCGATGGTGTCGGTCGCCGCGAGGTTCACGGTCTGGCCGTTGACCGAGAAGCTGTCGCCGCCCTTGAAGCCGAGCGCCGAGATCAGCGTCGTCTGGCCGGGATCGAAGGTGCCGGCGACCGACGCTTCCGTGCTCGCGAGCCCGAGGGTGTTGTAGTCCGAGCCCTTGATCGTGAAGGTGCTGCCGTCGGCGCCCCCCGTGAAGGTGAGCTTGGTGCCGGCGGCGTCCTTGCCCGCGGTGACGCCGGTGGTCGAACTCTTGGCGTTGATGGCGGCGATGGCCTGATCGAGCGTGGCCGAGGCGGCGATCGCGATGTCGGTGCCGTTGACCGTCACGGTCTGCGCCGCGCCCTGGTTGTTGGTGATCCGCTGCGGGATGCCCGAGAAGCCGCTGGAGGCGGCGTTGCTCGACTGCACGGTGAAGGCGGAGCCGTTGGCCGCGCCGGTGAGCTTGATCTTGCCGGCGTTGTCGGGATCGACGCTGGCGCTGACGCCGGTGGCCGAGGTGCCGGTATTGGCCGTGTTGATCGCCGCGATCACCGCCGCCTGGCTCGCGCCGGACGGAATGGCGATGTCCGTGCCGTTGATCGTCAGCGTCTGGGCGGTCGGCGCCGCGCCGTTGTCCACCGTCTGCAGGTTGGTCGAGAAGCCGAGCGTGTTGTTCGCCCCGCCCTGCACCGTGAAGGCCGCACCGGTCGTCGCGCCCTTGAGCACGATCTTGCCGTCGGCCGAGCTGGAGGCCGTGACGTTGGTGGTGCCGGACTGGGCGTTGATCGCCGAGATGGCGCCGGCCAGCACCGTGGCCGCGCTGTCGCCGGCGTTTCCGCCGCTGATGGTGATGCTGGTCGTGCTGGTGGTGTTGGGGCTGCCGATGACCAGCGTCTGGGTCTTCGCCGCCGTCTGGGCCGCGGTCAGGGCCGTCGCCGTGAAGCCCGCGCCGTTGCCGGTGATGCTCAGCGCATCGCCGTTGCTCTTGCCGGTGATCTTGATCTTGTTGGTCGAGTCGATCGCGGCGGTGATTCCGGCCGCGCTGCCGGCGACGTTGATCTTCGAGATCGCCGTCTCGAGCGTGTCGTTCGCGGCGAGCGAGACCGAGATGTTCGTCGTGGTGCTGCCCGTCGAGGCGATCGAGATCGTCACGGCGGCGCTCGTCGGCGTGTAGGCGGCGCCCGTCACCGTGCCGGCGACCGCGTTGGCCGGGCCGGTGAAGGCGCTGGCGCCGGTCGCCGTGGCGGGCGTGCCCGTGGGCGTGTAGGCGCCGCTCACCGTCGCCGCGATGCTGGTGCTGGTCGGCGTTGCCGAGAAGCCGCTCGAGGCCGGGTTGGAGGAGGCGACGGTGAAGGCTGTGCCGTCGGCCTTGCCGGTCAGCAGCAGGCGGGTGGCGTCGGCGGGATCCTTGGCGGCCGTCACGCCGGTGGTGCCGGTCTGGAGGTTGATCGCCGTGACGGCGTCGTCGATCGAGCCGCCGCCCGCGATAGTGACCTGCGTGCCGCTGATCGTCAGCGTCTGGCTCGCCGCCGCGGCGCCGTTGGCCGTCGTCGTCGGGACCGACGCCAGGCCGAGCGTGTTGCCGGACTGACCCGTGACCGTGAAGTTCGAGCCGTCGGCCTTGCCCGTCAGCACGAGCCGCTGGCTGCCGCCCACGGTGTCGAGGCTGGCGGTGACGCCCGTCGCGGTGGTCCTGGCGTTGATCGCGTCGACAGCGGCCTTCGTCACGTCGGCCGCGCTCGCCCCGGCGTTCCCGCCCGTGACGGTGATCGCCTGGCCGTTGATCGTCAGTGTCTGGCTGGCCGCCGCGATGTTGCCGTTCGACTGGCTGCTCGTGCCCGTGGTCAGACCCGTCTCCGAGGCGTTCTGCGCCGTGGTCTTGACCGAGAAGGCCGAGCCGTCGGACTTGCCGGTGAAGGACAGCTTGCCGCCGTCGTTCTTGGCGGTGATCCCGAGGCTGCCGAGCTGGGCGTTGAGCTTGGTCACGGCGGCGTCGACGGTGTCGCCGAGCGCCAGGCTGACGCTCGTGGTGGTCGTGCTCGTCGGGCTGGTCGCGTAGGTCACCTCGATCGTCGCGGCCGTGGTGAGCGTCGTGAAGGCCGTGCCCTGCACGGTGCCGGCGACGGCGTTGGCCGGGGCCGAGAAGGTCGAGGCGCCCGTCGCCTTGGCGAGCGTCGGCGTCGTCGCGGTGAAGCTCGTGCCGCGCAGGGTCGCCGGGCTGGCGGTCGGCTTATAATCGACGCTGCCCGCCATCGTCGCCGGCACCGCGGCCGCGGGCGGAAGCGCGCCGGTGAGGGTGCCGATCGCCGTGTCGCCCCGCGCCACGGTCGGGCCGGTGGAGAGCAGGTTGGCGGCCGTCGCCCCGTTGAGAGCGGTCGAGACCGTCGAAGCCTTCGAGGTGAAGGCGTTGGTTGCGGCGAGCGCCTGCTGCGCCGTCGACTTGAGCTGGCTGGTGAGATTCTGGAGCTTGGACAGGCCGGTATTGGCCGCCTGGATCGTCTGGACGCCGTTCGAGATGCCGTCGAGCAGCGACGACAGCTCGGTCGAGCGTCCGCTCAGATTGTTGGCGGTGAAGAAGTTGATCGGATTGTCGAGCGCCGAGTTGACCTTCTTGCCCGTCGAGAGCCGGCTCTGCGTCGTCGCGAGCAGGCTCGCGGTATCCTGGAGCGAGAGCAGGTTCTGCCGCGTCGCGGCCGAGAGCGTGATGCTGGAAGACATGGGACGACTCGATCCTCGTGGAGCCGACGTGTCGGCGGTGAGGGGATCAAGCGCCCGGCGCAATTGATGACGATCTAAGTATTTGCGGGAGCTACCAGGAATTACCTCGCACAAAGTCTCAGGATAGTCGCATTTTATCTCATATTTGCTTCATATCCCATAGTATATCAAAAAACTCGCATTTCGTCTCAAATCCGCGGTCGGTCTCGTCATGCGGCATTTGCCGGCCGTGCGCCGATCCGGCACATCCATAAGCGTTGCCGTGAGGTCGACCGGCGCATCTCTCGACGCGCACGATCCGCACGCACGGTCCGCACCCTTGGGGCCACCAGCCGGGACAGCAAAAATCGTCGCAAAATTTGCCGCCGCCGTCCGATTGTCCAGCTTTGAGGCAGAGAGTAGTCCTAAAAGACTGATTGAAAGCGCCGGACATAACTGATATAGGCGCAATACAGTCCATGACGAGATTCTATAGATCGCAACATCAGATCATATTCGGTTCTCATAAGATGAAATCCCGTCGATATGTGCATCGACGCTAAGACTGGTGCGGATCTGCCGCCGATCTTCGGCTGCAGGCTCGAAACGAGCCCCGACATCCCCTCTCAGAGACTTGCCTGCCATGTCGAGGATTCTTCGAGACCGCTTCGAGGCACCGGCGGATCCTGCCGCGTTACGCGATGATTGGATCGCGGCGATGTCACCGGTCTTTCAGGCGACGCTGCCGAGCGGGCGACTGCTGTCCGGTCCGATCGCCATGGACAACTACCATCTCGGCGAGTTGCTCGTCGGCGAGGTTCGGGCGCCGGCCCAGATCCTCGAACGGACCCCCCGAATGGTCGCGCAACAAGGTCTCGACCACCTGCTGCTCCAATTCTACCACTCCGGAACCAGCCGGGTCGAAGTGGCCTGGGGCGAGGCGGATGTGGGACCGAACACCTGCATCCTGTTCGACCTGGCCCAGCCGGCGACCGTCGTCGCCGAACCGGTCCACGCGACCAATCTGCTCCTGCCCCGCGCCCTGGTCGCCGAGTCGGTGCCGAACGTCGCCTCGCTGCACGGCCACGCCTTCGACTACGCGACGGATCGCGTCAGCCGGCTGTTCTTCACCTGCGTGCGCGAGCTCGTGGACTGCGCCGACATGCTCGACGTCCACCAGCTTCCGCATATCAGCCAAGCCGTCGCGATGCTCGGCAGCGCCTGCCTGCGCGGGCGGGCGGCGGCGCGGCCGGCGAACGAAGTGCAGTTGAGCATCGCGATCCGGCAGTACATCGAGCGGGAGCTCGGCTCGCCGCGTCTCGATGCCGAGATGCTCGCGGCGCAGTTCGGCCTCTCCCGCGCGACCCTCTACCGGCAGTTCATCTCGGAGGGCGGCGTCCAGCGCTTCATCCGCGAGCGGCGCCTGCTGCGGGCGATGAAGATGCTCACGCAGCCGACCGCGACGGGGCGGCACCGCGTCTCGACGGTCGCCTACACCACGGGCTTCTCCGACGAGAAGACCTTCAGTCGCGCCTTCAAGCGCCGGTTCGGCTTTCTGCCGCGGGAGACCGAGGTCGGCGCCGGCGTCTGGGGCCGGACCGCGGACACGCAGCCGGTCCTCCAGTCCTGGCTCAAGGAGCTGGCGGCCTGATCCGCGACGGCCGGCCTCGGTAACGCCGGGCTCGGGCTCAGCCGGACGGCATCCTCGTCCGCGCTTGATCCACCTCAACGCCGAGACGGCGCCGGGGCAGCAGACTCTCCCGAGCGGCCGGACGCAGCCGCCTGACGGGAGATGATCCATGAATCTCAAATCGCTCCTCACGCTCGGCCACCGCTCCCCCTCGGCCGAGGGGGGCGCCGTGCCGCTGCCCGCGCAGCATCTCGTGGAGCAGATGCTCGGCGAGTTCCGTCTCGGCCTCCCGCTCGGCCTCCCGCTCGTCCAGGGCGGCGCGGTGCCGCGCATGGACGTCGTCGAGAAGGACGGGACGGTCGAGATCACCGCCGAATTGCCCGGGCTCGCCCGTGACGACGTCAAGGTCGAACTCGCCGACGACACCCTCGTCATCCGCGGCGAGAAGCGGCAGGAGAAGGAGCAGAGCGAGGGCGCCCGCAAGGTCACGGAGCGCAGTTACGGCGCCTTCGTGCGCAGCCTGGAACTGCCCGCCGGCATCAGGGCCGAGGATATCCAGGCCAGCATGGACAAGGGCGTCTTGACGGTGACGCTGCCGAAGACCGCCCTGGCGCCGTCCGAAGCCAAGCGCATCGACATCAAGGCGCCCTGAGGACGGTCCGACCCCCGTCATCGCCGCCTCCGGCATCCTCTCCGCCGACTTCGGGCCGCCGCGCCGGCCGCGCGGCGGGCGCCGACCGTCAAGCGCGCGCGGCAGGAAGTGTCCCATGACCTATGCCAGCATCATGGTGGCCGTCGATCTCGGAGCGGAGGCGCGCGAGCGCGTGCACCTCGCCGGCCACCTCGCCGACGACTTCCGCGCCCGGCTGATCGGCGTCGCGGCGGAGGAGGCGTCCTACGCCGTCCCGCCGGTCGGCCCGATCCCGGCGAGCGCCTTCGCCCTGGCCGCCAACGACGAGCTCATCCTGAACGATCTCAAGCGCGCCCACGCCGCCTTCGCGGCGGCGGCGGGCGGGCGCAGCCGCGTCGAGTGGCGCTCCAATCTCGACTTTCCGCTGCCGTTCCTGATCGGACAGGCCGCGGCCGCCGACCTCGTCGTCGTCGGACGAAAGGGCCAATCCGGTCCCGTGCTGTTCTCGGTCGATCCCGGCGACCTCGTCATGCATCTCGGACGGCCCATCCTGGTGGTGCCGCCCGGCATCGACCATCTCGATGCCCGGCGGGTCGTGATCGGATGGAAGAACACCCGCGAAGCCCGCCGCGCGGTCAGGGACGCGCTCCCCTTCCTGTCGCGGGCCTCGCGGGTCGTCGTCGTGTCCATCGATGAAGGGCAGGGCGCGGACGAGGCGGGGGACGTCGTCGGGTTCCTCCAGGCCCACGACATCGACGCGACGGCGACCCGCTGGGAGAGCGGCGGCGGCCCGACCTCCCGGGCGCTGGTCGAGGCGGCCTCCGAGCAGGCCGCCGACCTGATCGTCCTCGGCGCCTACGGCCACGGGCGCCTGCGCGAGTGGGTCTTCGGCGGCGTCACCCGCGACCTGCTGGCCGGCGCGCCGGTCTGCTGCCTGATGAGCCACTGAGTGTCTCGCACGCTCCGCCCGCGGCGCCGTCGTGCCCGAGGAGGCGACGGTCGGCGATCGGGCGTTGCGTGAGGCCCTCCGAACCGGCCTCGACGCCGGCTCTCGCGCAAGGCAGCTCCCTCAGGCGAGCGTCAGGCGATCCTCGACGGCGGACACGCCGGGGACCGACCACGCCGCCCGCTCGGCCAACTCGCGCTCGCGCCAGACATCGACGAAGCCGTCGAGGATCACCTTGCCGCCCTCGACCTGCACGCGGATCGTGTCGGGTGCCTTCGCGCTCCGCTTCAGGGCGGCACGGATGCGGGCCTCGACCTCGGTGGCCTGGGCCGGCGGCGTCACGGCGATGAGGTTGACGATGTCGGTGACGCCGGCGAGGCGGCGCAGGGCCTTGTCCACCGCCGCCTTCTGAAAGTAGTGCGGCACGCTGCCCTGGAGGGTGACGCAGCCGCGCTCGACCTTGAGCGAGACGGACCGGTCGGGGATCTGCACGTCCCATTCCAGCACCCGGGCGCAGCGGTCGGCCAGCGCCTCGTCGCCGATCCGCGGATTGTCGGGATAGCGGACGTCGATCTGCTCGACCACGGCGCGGACGCCGCGCACCCGCAGGGCGACCCGCTCGACGATCCCCTTCTCGGCGTAGTTCCGCACATGCCCGCTGAGGGTCACGACGCCGTCCTCGACGGCGACCCCGATCTGCGCCGCATCGATCATCGGCGCGAGTTCGAGTTCGTCGAGCACGTGCTGGCGCACGCTGATGTCGTCCATCTCCCGCCTCCTCGCTTCGAAGCTTCGACTGGTCAGAACGCCAGCCAGAACAGCGCCGTCGTCACCGCCGAGGCCGCGGCGGCCAGGGCGAGCGCCTGGGGGCTGGCGATGGTCCGGTAACGGGCGATGTCGTCGATGCGGCTCGCCGCGTCCCCCGTGCCGGTCCTGAGCCCCGCCGCGTCGCGCGGCGCCGACCCGGCCGGAACCCGTACGTACCGCACCGTTTCGATGTCGATGGATTGAAGCACCACACGCATCGCTCGCTCCCGTCCTTGGATGAGTCGTCCTGGGATGCGCCATCCCCGGATGACGGGAGCATCCTGGCGCGCCCGGCACGCGCTGCCTTGATCCACCTCAAGGCTGCCGCCGCTGGACGACGGCACCATCGCCCCGAGGGCGACCGACGCTCCGGCGCGTCGACGAGCCCTGCCCGGTGCGGCGGACGCGGAGCCCGGACTTGCGCTGGATCAAGGCGGACCAGAACCGGTGCGGCACTCTCCGGGCCGCTTTCGCCTCCGGAGGACGACCATGCCGAACCCACCGTCCGCCCCCGCGGGCCTGCGCGACATCCTCGTCGGGCTCACCGAAGAGGGCCGCGGCGACGAGGCGGCGAGCGCGCTCGGCGTCGCCCTGTCGCTCGCCGGGACGACCGGCGCCCACCTGACGATCCAATCGGCCGCCCGCCGCCTGACCCTCGTCGGCGGATCGGGGTGGGGCTTCGTCAACGACCTGATCGCGCAGGAGAACCGCCGCCTCAGCGCCCGCGCGCGGGCGATCGCCGAGCGCGCCGCGACGGAGGCCAGCCTGGAGGGCGTGACCTGCTCGATCGAGGTGCCCGCGCTGGCCTATCCGGACCTCGTCGGACGGCTCACCGCCCGCGCCCGGCTCAGCGACCTGACCATCCTGGACGCCGAGGCGCGGGAGCTCGATCTCGACCGCGACCTGATCGACGGGGTCCTGTTCGGGAGCGGGCGGCCGCTCCTCGTGGTGCCCCCGGGCTGCGACGCGTTCTCGGCCCGGCGGATCGTCGTCGCCTGGGACGGCAGCGCCCAGGCGGCGCGGGCCGCCAACGACGCGCTGCCCTTCCTGCGCGCGGCCGAGGCGGTGGAGATCGTGTCCGTGGTCGGCGAGAAGGATCTCTCGACCTCGGTCGCGGGCGCCGAATTCGCGCCGCACCTCGCCCGCCACGGCGTGAGCGTCTCCGTGACCAACGTGCCGGTCGCGGGCGACGCCGCCGAGACGCTGAGGCGGCAGGCCGGCCTGTTCGGCGCCGAGATGCTGGTGATGGGCGCCTACCGGCATTCGCGCCTGAAGGAATGGTTCCTCGGCGGCGTGACGCACGCGCTCCTGACACGCGCGCCGGTGCCGCTGTTCCTGTCCCATTGATCCCGATCCGAGGATTCCAGCGAGGTTTCCGGCGAACGAGGCCGTACGGGGCATACCGTTTCCGGTTGATCACCTCGGGCTCGGCCCAACGCCGTCATCACGAAGCGATCAAACGGATGGCGTATCAATCCTCGACCACGTGGCGCAGGCGGGCACGGTGGAGCGTGACCTGCCGGCCGTTCGCGCGCCGCAGCGCCCCGTCCTCCTCGAGCTGGGAGAAGGTGCGGGAGACGGTCTCGATGGTGAGGCCGAGATAGTCGGCGATGTCGCGCCGGGTCATCGGCAGAGCGAAGGTCCCGGTGCCGCCGAAGCGTCCGTCGACCTCGATGAGGAACGCCGCGAGGCGCTCCTGGGCCGAGCGGCGGCCGAGCAGGAGCGTGAGATCCTGGGCGTCGCGCAGGTTGGCGGTGGCCATGCTCCAGAGCTGGCAGGCGACCTCGGCGCTGCGGGTCGCGGCGCGCTCGATCGGCCGCCGCTGGAAGATCAGCACCCTGGTGTCCGAGAGCGCCTCGGCCGTGTGCCAGTGGACGTCGCCCTGCTCGAAGCCGAACAGGCTGTCGGCCAGGTGGAAGCCGGTGATCTGGCGACGGCCGTCGCTCAGCACCTTGTGGGTGCGCACCGCCCCCTCGACGACGCGGTAGACGAACTCGGCCTCCTCGCCCTCGCCGTAGATCTCTTCCTCGCGGGCGTAGGAGAAGGGTGTGCCGATCAGATCGGGGCAGTTGGCGAAGAGGCCGGTTCGATGGCC
>NZ_BPRD01000006.1 GCF_022179745.1 Methylorubrum podarium | reverse complement strand
CTCCCCGCATGCGGGGAGAGGGGGAACCTCGAAGAAAATCAGCGCGCGCAGCCGTTGGCGCGTTCCTGGCGCTGGATGTCAGCGATGTCGGCGCGCTGGCGGGCGGAGAGGGGCACGTCGGCCAACTCGTCGTACTTGCAGCCTGCATTGCCGAAGGCGCGGATCGCGCGCTCGGTGCGGAAGCAGTAGCCGGCATCCTTGTAGATCGCGTTACGCTCGCCCCACAGCTCGTCGCAAGGGTAGGCCGCGAGCGCGGGCGAGGCCGTGATCGACACGAGAAGGGCGGCGGCGGCGAAACGCATGAGTCAAGCTCCGATCCGCCGGAGCACGGGCGTCCTCAGGCGGGTTTGAGGGTGAGCGAGCGGCTCGGCTCGCGACCGAACCCCCGGATGTCCAGGCGGTCGCCGGTGATCTCCACCACGGCAAAGGCCGAGCTGTCCGGCGTGTCTACCATGCCGTGGAAGTTGACGTAGTGGATTCCGTCGCGCTCGGCGTAGTTGCCCGCATGATTGTGGCCGTTGAAGTAGGCGAGGACGTGCGGCTGGCGCGCGAGCAGGCCGGTGAGCCGGCTCGCGTCCCAGAGATTGTGCGGGTTGTCGGGCGCGACCGGGTAGTGATTGAGCACGACGACCCGCTCGCCGGCCTCCCGCGCCGCGTGCAGGCTCCGCTCCAGCCACGCGAATTGCGCGTCGCCGAGGGACCCGTTCCAGGGCTTCGCGTTGACGAGGCCCGCCGCCTTGGCCTGCTCCAGGCGCTCCGCGGCCAGCTTCCGGCGCGGATCGTCCGGCGGCGGGGCGAACAGCGAGACGTCGTTGCCGTCGAGCACGACGAAGCGGATGCCGGCGACCGCGAAGTCGTAATAGGGGGCCGCCATGCCGAGCAGACCCGGCACCCGTTCGAGATGCTCGGGGACCAGATCGAAATCGTGGTTGCCGAGCACGAAGCGGGTCTCGTGGCGGAGCGTCCGGTAGATCGGCAGGATTTTGTCGTAGCTCGCCACGTCGCGGTCGATGATGTCGCCGAGCGTCACGACGAAGCGCAGGTCCTCCCCGTTCAGGGCGGCGACGGCGGCGCGCATCTTGTCGAGGCTGTTGGCGTAGTACCGGCCGAGGGTCAGGTTGGGCGGCGCCTCGGCATATTGCGGGTCGGCGATGACGCCGAAGCGCAGCCTTCCGTCCGCGGCTCCGGCCGTGCCGGCGAGAAGCGCGGCGCTGGCGGCGAGGACGGAACGGCGGGACAACATGGCGGCTCCTGTCGGCCGGGCGAGGGCGGCAGGCTGGCGCCGCCGCATGACCGTTGGATGACGCACGCATCGGTTCATGGCGGGGCCGAGTGCCAAAACCCTTCCCCCGCAGGGTCATTCCACACTACAAGGCAGGCCCGGCCGGCCGCTGAGGCCCGCCGACCGTTCCAGGATCAGACATCCAGCACGCGATGCGTACAGCCAGCATCAGCCGCCGCACGGCGGAGACCGACGTTTCCGTCTCGATCGATCTCGACGGCACCGGCAAGGCCGAGATCGTGACCGGTGTCGGCTTCCTCGACCACATGCTGGAGCTGTTCGCCCGCCACGGCCTGTTCGACGTGACGATCAAGGTCGAGGGCGACCTCCACGTCGATCAGCACCACACCACCGAGGATACCGGCATCGCGCTCGGCCAGGCGGTCGCGAAGGCGCTCGGCGACAAGCGCGGCATCGCCCGCTACGCCGACATCCACCTGCCGATGGACGAGACGCTGAGCCGCATCGCGATCGACATCTCCGGCCGGCCGTTCCTGGTGTTCCGCACGAGCTTCCGTGTGGAGAAGATCGGGCAGTTCGACACTGAACTGGTGCGGGAGTTCTTCCAGGCCTTCGCGATGAATGCCGGCATCACGCTGCATGTCGAGACGCTCTACGGCGAGAACGCGCACCACATCGCTGAAAGCGTCTTCAAGGGGCTGGCCCGGGCCTTGCGGAAGGCCGTCGCCATCGACCCGCGTGAGGATGGCCGCGTTCCCTCCACCAAGGGATCGCTCTGAGACCGGTTGAGGAGGAGCGAGGATGCGGACCTACACGCTGCACGTTCCAGAGGGCGCGCTTCGCGGTGACCCCCGCGCGCTGGAACGGGCGCATCTCGTGCGCGACGGCTTCTCCTGGGGTGCCTTCGCCTTCACGGTGCTCTGGTTCCTGCGCCATCGCCTCTGGCTCGCCGCGCTCCTCGTTCTGGTGGGGCTCGTCGGGCTCGCGCTCGCGGGCCGGGCGCTCGGCCTCCCGCCCTTCGCGGCGCTGGTCGTCACCGGGCTGGCCAGCCTGTTGGTCGGCATGGAAGCCTCGAGCCTGCGCCGCTGGACCTACGGCCGCCGGGGCAAGCCCGCCCGCGACGCGGTGCTCGCGGGCTCGCAGGAGGAGGCCGAGTTGAAGGTCGCCGCCCGCTGGCTCGACGCCGAGTCGGTGCCGAGCGTCATCCCGACGGGCGCGACCCGCCCGGCGCATCGCCGCGGCGACGACGCGGTGATCGGCCTTTTCCCCGCGAGCGAGGGTGGACGGTGAGCGAGCAGACCGTCGCGATCATCGATTACGGATCGGGCAACCTCCACTCGGCGGCCAAGGCCTTCGAGCGCGCGGCCCGCGAGGCCGGGCTCGATGGCACCCGCATCGTCGTCACCGACGTGCCGGAGGCGGTGGCGGCGGCCGACCGCGTGGTGCTGCCGGGCGTCGGCGCCTACGCCGATTGCCGCCGCGGCCTCGACGCGGTGCCCGGCATGGTCGAGGCGATGACGGAGGCCGTCAAGGCGCAGGGCAAGCCCTTCCTCGGCATCTGCGTCGGCATGCAGCTCATGGCGAGCCGCGGCCTCGAATACGAGGAGACCGCGGGGCTGAACTGGATTCCCGGCGACGTCGCCCCGATCGAGCCGGCCGACCCTTCCCTCAAGATCCCGCATATGGGCTGGAACACCCTGCATCTCGACCGCGAGCACGCCCTGCTGCGCGACATCGAGACCGGGGAGGGCGGACTCCACGCCTACTTCGTCCACAGCTTCGCGCTGCGGGCCGCGGAGCCGGCGGACGTGGTCGCCCATGCCGAGTATGGCGGCCCGGTCACGGCGATGGTCGCGCACGACAACGTCGCCGGCACCCAGTTCCACCCCGAGAAGAGCCAGCGCCTCGGCCTCGCCCTTCTCGGCAACTTCCTGCGCTGGCGCCCCTGAGGGCGCCCGCTTTCCGACACACCGACCCGGCGAGTCCACGCGTGATCCTGTATCCGGCCATCGACCTCAAGGAAGGGCGCTGCGTCCGCCTCGTTCAGGGCGACATGGCCCAGGCCAAGGTCTTCAACGACGATCCGGCGGCGCAGGCCGAAGCCTTCGAGATGCAGGGCTTCTCCTGGCTTCACGTGGTCGATCTCGACGGCGCCTTCGCCGGCGCGCCGCGCAACGCCGCGGCCGTCGACGCGATCCTCGCCCGCGTGAGCCTGCCGGTGCAGCTCGGCGGCGGCGTGCGCGAGATGCGCACCCTCGAGGGCTGGCTGGAGAAGGGCGTGAGCCGCGTCATCATCGGCACCGCGGCGGTGCGCGATCCCGCCTTCGTGCGCGAGGCGGCCCGCCTCCATCCGGGGCGCATCGCCGTCGGCATCGACGCCAAGGACGGACGGGTCGCGGTCGAGGGCTGGGCCCAGACCTCCAGCATGACGGCGGAGGAACTCGGGCGCCGCTTCGAGGATGCGGGCGTCGCCGCCATCATCTACACCGACATCGCCCGCGACGGCATCCTGAAGGGCCTCAACATCGAGATGACGCTGGCTTTGGCCTCGGCCGTCAGCATTCCCGTCATCGCCTCGGGCGGCCTCGCCTCGATGGCGGATGTCGAGCGCCTGCTGGAGCCCGATTGCGCCGTGCTCGCCGGCGCCATCACCGGCCGCGCCCTCTACGACGGCCGCATCGACCCGAAGGAGGCGCTCGCCGCGATCGCCCGCTCCAAAGGGGCCGCGACTTCGTGATAGGATGCGGGCAGGAGGCTCGCATGAGTGCGGTGAAGGCTGCTGCGGTGCAGACTCGGGACGGCACTGCCTACGAGGACGACTTCTACACCTGGACCCAGGAGCAAGGCGCACGCCTGCGGGCCGGGGATTTCTCGGGCCTCGACCTCGCGAATCTGGCGGAGGAGATCGAGAGCTTGGGACGCAGCGAGTTCAACAGCCTCGTCGGCGCGTGGCGGGAGATCCTCCTGCACATGCTCAAGTTCGATCATCAGCCGGACAAGAAGACTCGAAGCTGGGCGATCTCGATCGCGGCGCAGCGGAAAGAGGCGGAGTTCATCCTCAAGGACAATCCGGGTCTCAAAGGGCGCTTGGACGAGGCCCTGGAGCGCGCTTACCAAGGCGCCCGCCTCGGCGCATCGAAGGAGACGCGGCTTCCCCTGAGGCGCTTCCCCGAGACCTGTCCCTATTCTCCGGAAGAGATCCGGTCGCGGCCCTTCCCCGTCGACGCCGACGACCCGAACACCTGAAAGTCTTTTCGTGCTCAAGACCCGCATCATCCCCTGCCTCGACGTGAAGGACGGACGCGTCGTGAAGGGCGTGCAGTTCCTCGAACTGCGCGATGCCGGCGATCCGGTCGAATCCGCCAAGGCCTACGACGCCGCCGGCGCCGACGAACTCTGCTTCCTCGACATCACCGCGAGCCACGAGGACCGCGGCACCCTGCTCGACGTGGTGAGCCGGACGGCGGAAGCCTGCTTCATGCCGCTCACCGTCGGCGGCGGCGTCCGCACCGTGG
Organism: Methylorubrum podarium; assembly: GCF_022179745.1. Taxonomy (GTDB): domain Bacteria; phylum Pseudomonadota; class Alphaproteobacteria; order Rhizobiales; family Beijerinckiaceae; genus Methylobacterium; species Methylobacterium podarium. Next base: position 541 of record NZ_BPRD01000006.1, on the reverse strand, counting down.
GCGATGTCCGCACGCTTCTGCTCGCGGGCGCCGACAAGGTCGGCATCAACACGGCTGCGGTGAAGAACCCCGACTTCGTCGCCGAGGCGGCCGAAAAGTTCGGCGACCAGTGCATCGTCGTGGCGATCGACGCCAAGCGCGTCTCCGCGCCCGGTGAGACGGCGCGCTGGGAGATCTTCACGCATGGCGGCCGCAACCCGACCGGCATCGACGCGGTCGAGTTCGCCCGGAAGGTTTCCGAGAGGGGTGCGGGCGAACTCCTCGTCACCTCCATGGACAAGGACGGCACCCGCTCCGGCTACGACCTCGCGCTCACCCGCGCCATCGCCGACGCGGTGAAGGTGCCGGTGATCGCCTCCGGCGGCGTCGGCGGCCTCGACGACCTCGTGGCGGAAGAGCGGCGCGTTCACGGCCGCGCCTCCCCGAAGCCCGCATTCCGGCCTGCGACAGCGCGGCAGGCTGCGTTATTCTGACGCATGGGTGTCGTAATCCGCAATCATTTCAACTTTTTACCCGGCGGCGCGGCCGGGCCGGCGATCCC
>NZ_BPRD01000005.1 GCF_022179745.1 Methylorubrum podarium | reverse complement strand
CCCAGGCGTCGAGGTCGAAGCTGGTGGCGGGGGCTTCGATGAGGCCGAGGCAGATCCGGCGCAGGCGCGCGTCGCTCGGCAGGGGCAGGGTCAGCTTCGTCTCCGGCGCCCGCCGAATCTCGTCGAGCACCAGCGCCGCGAGGTGGCCGCCGCGCCCGGCCTCGTCGTAGAGCACGGGCTCCCGCGTCAGGGCGGCGATCGCGGCGGCGAGCAGGGGCGAGACTTCGATGACGCGGGCGCGGGCGGGAAAGCCGGCGATCGCCTCGACCGCGAGATAGGCCGAGCACATCGCGACCGCGCCGTGCATCGCCACCGCGTGGGGCAGGCGCGGCGGGATCCAGAGGGCGTGGCCCTCCGGCACGACCCAGGTCCCGTCCTCGGCGGTCGCCATCATCAGTCCGGCGGTGGCGTAGAGCAGCTGCGCCCGCGGGTGGAAGTGCCGCTCCGTGCGGCTGTCCGCGGCAAAGGTCTTGGGCATCACCGCGACCGCGCGGGGGATGTCCTGGTAATCCTCGGCCCGGATCGAACGCATGGATCTGTTCCGCCCATTTTGGCCCGATCGCGTACACCTTCGGCCCGACGGCGTGCAACGGGTCAGATAGGGAGAGGGCAGGTTTACGGAGAGGCCGCCCGATGGACGCCGAGACCCTGTCCCGCCGCACCCTGCGCTTCGTCAACGTGGCGCACGCCCTCGACCATTTCGTGCTCCTGATCTACCCGACCGCGGTCATCGCCATCGCGGCGCAGACGGGCCTGAGCTACGGCGAGCTGATCGGGCTGGCGACCGGCGCCTTCGTCGCCTTCGGGCTGTGCTCGCTGCCGATGGGCTGGCTCGCCGACCGGTTCGGCCGGCGCAACCTCCTGGCGGTCTTCTTCTTCGGCTACGGCCTGTCCTGCCTCGGCGTGGCGAGTGCCGCGAGCCCGACCGCCTTCGCGGTCTGGCTCTGCGTGCTGGGACTCGCCTCGGCGATCTACCATCCCGTGGGCTCGACCATGCTGGTCACCCATGCCCGCCGCCTCGGCCGCGACCTCGGCGTGAACGGGGTCTGGGGCAATGCCGGCGCGGCCACCGCCTCCGGCGTCACGGCTCTGCTCGCGGCCGGCCTCGGCTGGCAGGCGGCCTTCATCGTGCCGGGCCTGTTCTGCCTCGCCGTCGGCGTCGCCTTCCTCGCGCTGGTGCCCGGCGACGGCGAGGGCGCGGGCGGCAAGACCGGGGGCGCTCCGCTGATCCCCGTGGCGCGGCCGCTTCCCCTCCTCGTCGTGTTCGCCTTCGCCATCATCGCCGGGGGCATGACCTTCAACATCACCACCATCGCCCTGCCGAAGGTGGTGGACGAGCGCGTCGGCGCGGCGCTTCCGCTCGCCCTGATCGGATCGGTGGCGACGCTCGTCTTCGCCTTCGGCGCCCTGACCCAGCTGGCGATGGGGCGGCTGATCGACCGCTACAGCCTGCCGACCCTGTTCCTGTCACTCTCGATCCTGCAGCCGCTCGGCCTCGGGCTCGCGGCGGTGAGCACGGGCCTGCCGCTGCTCGCCGGCCTCGTGCTGACGATGGCGGCGCTCTACGGGCAGGTCGTCATCAACGACGCGATGGTGGCCCGCTACGTGCCGGCCGCCTACCGGGCTAAGGCCTACAGCGTGCGCTACTTCCTTGGCTTCACCGTCAGCGGCTTCGTGGTGCCGATGATCGCCGTTCTGCACGACCGCGGCGGCTTCGGGCTGGTGCTCGGGATCGCGGCTGCCTTCGGCGCCGTCATCGTCGCCGCGGCCTTCGGCTTCTTCGTGCTCACCCGCGGGCCGGCCGCGCGCCCGCTGGTTCCCGCGGAGTAGCGGGGGCCGTGCGGGGACGCCGGCTTACCCCGCGCGGGCGGCGAGATAGCGCGAAAACCCCTTGGCGCGCAGGTCGCAGGCCGGGCAGGTGCCGCAGCCGTAGCCCCAATCGTGGCGCTGCCCCCGCTCGCCGAGATAGCAGGTGTGGCTCTCCTCGACGACGAGATCCACCAGCGCCCGCCCGCCCAGGCTCTCCGCGAGGGCCCAGGTCTGCGCCTTGTCGATCCACATCAGGGGCGTGTGCAGCACGAAGCGGCGCTCCATCCCGAGATTGAGCGCGACCTGCAGCGCCTTGATCGTGTCGTCGCGGCAATCGGGATAGCCCGAATAGTCGGTCTCGCACATGCCGCCGACGATGTGGCGCAGGCCCCGGCGATAGGCGAGCGCGGCGGCGAAGGTGAGGAAGGCGAGGTTGCGGCCGGGCACGAAGGTGTTGGGCAGGCCGTCCCGGGCCAGGGCGATCGCGCTGTCGCGGGTCAGCGCCGTGTCCGAGATCTCGCCGAGCGCGGCGAGGGAGAGCGTGTGGTCGGGTCCGAGCCGGCGCTCCCAGGCCGGGTCGAGGGCGCTCATGCCCTGCCGCAGCGCCGCGCGCCGGTCGAGCTCGACCCGGTGGCGCTGGCCATAATCGAAGCCGAGCGTCTCCACCTGCGTGAACCGGTCGAGCGCCCAGGCGAGGCAGGTCGCCGAATCCTGGCCGCCGGAGAACAGCACCAGGGCGCCGTCCCCCCGCGCCGCCTCCGAAGCGTCCGCGGCCTCCGGCATGACCGTCAATCGCCCTCGTACTCGGCCCAGGAATAGGGCGTCTCGAAGATCCGCACGCTGGCAAGCCCCGGAATCGCCGGCTTGGCGCGATGCCAGATCCAGGCCGCGATGTGCTCGGCGGTCGGGTTCTCCAGCCCCTCGATCTCGTTGAGGCAGTGGTGGTCGAGCCGCTCCAGGAGCGGCGCGAAGGCGCTCTCGATGTCGTAGAAATCCACCACCCAGCCGCTCGTCGGATCGACCGCGCCCGCGACCGTGAGCTCCACGCGGTAGGAATGCCCGTGCATGCGGTGGCAGCGGTGGGTCTCGGGCACGTTCGGCAGGCGGTGGGCCGCCTCGAAGGTGAAGGCCTGGGTGATCTTCATCGCGCGATCTTCACGGGGTCTCGAACGGTCCCGCCGCGGGGAGACGGCGGGTTGACGGCGGCCGTCGGGCGCACCGAGATCGTGGATATGTCATCGCCCCCGACGAAATGCACCCTTTATCCGGTCTTCGCGGCCGCGAGCCCGCGCTCGGTGATCTACCGGCGCGGTCCCTCGAACCAGACCTGCCTCATCGCCTGGGACCGCTCGGACGATACCTTCGCGGTCGGGCAGTGGTTCAAGGGCAGCGTGAAGCCGTCCTGGGGCGGGCTGTCGCCGGACGGCGAATGGCTCGTGAGCTTCCTCGGGAAATACAGGGGCCCGTTCGCCACCTGGACGGTGCTGTCGCGGCCGCCCTACCTCACGGCCGTGGCGCTCTGGCCCAAGGGCGACACCTGGGCCGGCGGCGGCTTCTTCCTCTCCAACGACACGCTCGTGCTGACGCACGGCGAGGGCCCCTACGACACCGCCCCCGGATCCGCCCCGCCGCCCGGCCTCACGGTGCTTCCCTTCACGCGCGCTACGGCGCCGGGGCTGACGGCGCGGGCGCAGACCGCCCCGGCGGCGAACCGCTGGCGGCCCGATCCCGAAGCGCCGGGCGGCTGGATCCTCGCCGCGCCGCAGGGCCGTGCCCGCATCCGGTCGATCAGCGAATTCACGGCCGACCCGCTCCGGTCGCTGCCCGAGAGCGTGCGCCACAGCCTGTGCGTCGAGGGCGGCCCGCCCGTGCCGCTGCCGGTCTCCGGCTGGGCGGCCTTCGACGGCAACGGCGACCTGCTGTTCTCGCAGGGCGGCGCGCTGTTCCGGCTGGGCGCGGACCGTCTCGGCGGGATCGACTCGACCGAGGCGCTCCTCGACCGCGCCCGCCGCCTCGCCGACTTCTCCGACCTGCGCTTCCGGCCGCTCGCCGCCCCCTACGCCGCGCCGCGGGTCGAGACGGAGGCCGGCTTCACCCCCGCCCTCGACCGGGTGAGCCGCGAGGACCGGCAGCGGCGGCGGCAGATGCGCAAGGCGAGCGAGCGCACGGACCGGGCCACGTGACGGCCCCCGGGCTCAGCGGGTGCGGACGGGGCGCAGCGGTCCGAGAAAGCCGCTCCATTCCATCCCCATCCCGCGGGCGCGCTGCGCGATCACGCCGAGGCCGCCCATCAGCGTGGCGATCGGCGAGGCCCGCATCTCGGGGCTGTCGAGAGCATGCCCGATCTGGCGCCCCTCCCACCACAGCTCCGCGAAGAGGGCGGCGAGAAGCCCGAGCAGCCCCCAGGTCGTCAGGTCCCAGCCGAGGAAGTAGACGCCGTAGGGCGGGGACAGCGCGGTCCCGAGATGCGACAGGCCGATCACCGCCGCGATGCCGAGAACCAGGATCAGGGGCAGCCGGATCAGCAGACGCCGGTAGAAACTCAGGGCAAGGTTGAGATCCTCGACGGAGGAATCCTCAAGGCTGAGCGTCATCACAACCATCCTTCGGCGCGTCCGCCGCGCCCGCTACGGGATCCCGATGATCTTGTGCGTCTGGAGCGAGAGCCGCCAGCGGGCATCCGACCGGCAATAGGCCACCGCCGCCGCGGTGTTGGCGGCGGCCTGCGGTCCGTCCATGGGCTGGAGGAAGCGGTGGCGGAAGGGCAGGTCCGCGAAGCGCTCCGGCGGCGCCTCGGCCTGCGGGTAGACGAGCTTCAACTCGTCGCCGGAGGTCTGGACCAGGCCGTTGCCGGCCTTCGGGCTCACGCAGATCCAGTCGATGCCGGGCGGCGCGGGCAGCGTCCCGTTGGTCTCCACCGCGACCTCGAAGCCGCGGGCATGGACGGCGGCGATCAAGGCCGGGTCGAGCTGGAGCAGCGGCTCGCCGCCGGTGAACACGACGTAGCGGTTGGCTCCGCCCCCGGCCCAGGTCGCGGCGATGGCCTCGGCCAGCGCCTCGGCCGACGCGAAGCGACCGCCGCCCTCCCCGTCCAGGCCGACGAAATCGGTGTCGCAGAAGCGGCAGGCGGCGCCTGCCCGGTCCTCCTCGCGGCCGGACCAGAGATTGCAGCCGGCGAACCGGCAGAACACCGCCGCGCGCCCGGCCTGGGCCCCCTCCCCCTGGAGCGTGTGGAACAGTTCCTTGACCGCGTAGGACATCGCTGCGTTCTTCTGCCAGGGCTTGCCCATACCCCCGCGAGGCTCGGAAGACCAAGCGGTGTACGATTTCCGGGAACGCAACCCCGATCGGCAGCTTAACCGTGGGCAAAACGCCGGGGTCTGCCATGCTCTCGCCACGGAGGGCACGTTGATGAACGGGTCTCCTCGATCCGACGCGTTCCGGACGCCTCCTCGCGAACGTCTGGGGCCGGCAACGGAATTCCTGCTCCGCGGCGTCCCGCGCCCTCACACCCTTTCGAGATTAGCCCGATGGTGAACCGTGTTTGGGGACGGCTGATCGGCTCGCTCGCGGCGCTCGGCCTGATGGCCGGGGCGGCCTCGGCGGTGACGGCGCCGATCCTCGTCGCCGATGCCGAAACCGGCAAGGTGATCTACAGCCAGGGCGCGACCGACCCCTGGTATCCGGCCTCCGTCACCAAGCTGATGACGACCTACGTCGCCCTCGACATGGTGCGCCAGGGCAAGGTCTCCCTCGACACGCTGCTGACGATCTCGGCCGCAGCCGCCGCCGAGCCGCCCTCGAAGATGGGCTTCAAGCCGGGCACGCAGATCACCCTCGACAACGCCCTCAAGATCATCATGGTCAAGTCGGCCAACGACGT
>NZ_BPRD01000004.1 GCF_022179745.1 Methylorubrum podarium | reverse complement strand
CAGCCGTCCCGCGGCGGCGGTATCGCCGACCGCCTCGACCCGCGCGCAGCGCGGCGCCAGCGTCCGGACCAGGAAGTTGCGCATGCCGGGCTCGTCGTCGACGACGAGGATGTGCGCCTTGGCGAGCCACGGGTCGCTGGTCGCAGCGGAAGCGTCTGTCGCGCCTGGGCCGTCTGTCATGGAACCGCGATCGGGCCAGCGGGAGGGGCTGCCGCAAGCAGGCCCGGAGCGACGCCTGCTTCGTGTCTCTCACAAAACTCCCGCTGCGCCGTCGCGGTCGAAGGAGACGCGGCCGGTGACCGGGAGTTTTGTGAGGCACTCTTAGAGGAATTTCCTCCCGCTGGCGATGCGCCGACCCGCCGGCACGGGGCCGGCGGGTTGCAGGGGCGCGTCAATGCAACAGGATCGCCGTCTTCTGGAGCGTAATCAGCACGCCGACCGCGAGCGGTACGCCGACCGCGGCCCAGGCCAGCACGACGAGCACGGGCGACGCCGTGGGCTCGGCCGTCGGCGTCGCGGCGAGCGACGCCTGCGCCTCGGGACGGACCGCGGCGGGGGCCGCCTTGTCCTCGGCCATGTAATGGCGCGCCGCGACCGGCCGGACCAGGAGGTTGCAGATCAGGCCGAGGACCAGGAGCCCGGCCAGGATGTACATGGTCTGGTTATAGGCCTGCGCGTTGGGCAGGCCCGCGGCGATCTGGTACTCGCGCAGGTAGTTGACGAGCACCGGGCCGAGGATGCCCGCCGTCGCCCAGGCGGTCAGCAGCCGCCCGTGGATGGCGCCGACCATCTTGGTCCCGAACATGTCGGCGAGATAGGCCGGCACCGTGGCGAAGCCGCCGCCGTACATCGAGATGATGATGCCGACCGCGAGCACGAAGAACAGCGTCGTGCCGAGACCCGCCAGCGTCGGCACCGCGGCGTAGAGCACGATGCCGAGGAGGAAGAAGATCGCGAAGGTGAGCTTGCGCCCGAGCTTGTCCGACGAGGTCGCCCACAGGAAGCGTCCGCCGATGTTGCACAGGCTGAGCAGCCCGGTGAAGCCCGCCGCGATGGCCGCGATCTGCGCCTTCTGCGCGGCATCGAGCTGGCCGAAGGGGATGTCGAGCCCGATCAGACGGCCGCCGAACATCTCCTGCAGCATCGGCGAGGCCATGCCGATAACGCCGATGCCGGCCGACACGTTGAGGCAGAGCGCGGCCCAGATCAGCCAGAATTGCGGCGTGCGGGTCGCGACGCCGAGATCGACGTTGCGCGAGGAGACCATGGCGCTCTTGGTCGTGGCGGGCGGCGTCCAGCCGGCCGGCTTCCAATCCTCCCGGGGCACCCGGTAGCCGAGGGCGCCCGCCGTCATGAACACGGCGTAGATCAGCGCCATCGCCACGAAGGTCTGCCAGACGCCGACGGAGGTCGGGCTGGCGAACTGGCGCATCAGCCAGTCGGCCAGCGGCGCGCCGATCATCGCGCCGCCGCCGAAGCCCATGATCGCCATGCCGGTGGCCATGCCGCGCCGGTCCGGGAACCACTTGATCAGCGTCGAGACCGGCGAGATGTAGCCGAGGCCGAGCCCGATACCGCCGATGACGCCGGAGCCGAGCCAGAGCATCCAGAGCTGGTGCAGGTTGACGCCGAGCGCGGAGATCAGCAGGCCGCCGCACCAGCAGAGCGCCGAGACGAGGCCGGCCTTGCGCGGCCCGGCGCGCTCCAGCCAGCCGCCCCAGATCGCCGCGGAGCAGCCGAGCAGGACGAAGAACAGCGTGTACATCCAGCCGAGCTGGCTGATCTTCCAGTCGCAGCCCGTCGCGACCAGGGAGCCGAGGAAGCCCATCTCAGCCGGGCAGGCGACCGGCTGCGTGATGCCGACGGCGCGCGAGAGCGGCAGCCAGAACACGCTGAAGCCGTAGGCCATGCCGATGCAGAGATGGATCGCGAGCGCGGCCGGCGGCACCAGCCAACGGTTGAAGCTGGGCGCGGCGACCGTGCGCTCGCGACTGAAAAAGCCGGGTTCGGCGGCGATGCTGACGGACATGGATCCTCCTGGCGCGGTTTCTCGAGGTGCGGTCTTCGCCGCACTTCGGAAATTGCGTCAGCAATGTCCGAGCCATTCGGGGAAATGCTGAATTTCGCGATGCTGCGCAGGAACTTGGACAAATCTGGCGTCGGATGGCGTCTGGACAATTTGTCGACTTTATCCGCCGGCTTTTCTCTTGAGAGTGGACAAAATGACCGTGCCGATCGCCTGCGCCCTGCCACGAGACGCGATGGCGTTGGGTTCGATGGCGACGTGGTGCAGGGCGGGGTTTCGAAGGGTTCCGCGGGTCTCCGCCGGGCCCGAGACGATCGTCCTCGGCTTTTCTCGACGCGGTTCCGGCCGGCGCCCTGACGATCGCCGCCGCCGGGATGCTGTTTCGAAGGTATGTCCTCATCCGTTTCCGGTTGATCACCTTTGGCCACGCCCCCTCTCCTCCCCGCAAGGGGGAGCGGACAGGCCATGCTCTTTCCGAAGCGATCAACCGGAAACCGGATCAAGCTCCGCCGTGCTCGGGATGCGCAGGATCGAGGCACGGCGGGGATCAGGCGCTGGTTGTGACGATGCATAGCGAGCGTCGCCCGTAAGCGTCCCGCACGACGGACAGGCACGCAGAGGGCAGTGAGCGAACCGATTTCGAGGGCCGCTGTCGCCCGCAGATCCTACACGGCCGGATCGGCCGGCTGCGTCAGGCGGGCGAGGAACGGCGCCGCTGCCTTCTCGGCGGCGCGCTCGATCGCCCGGTAATGCGCGATGACGTCGGTGCCGAAGGGCGAGAGCCGGGCGCCGCCGCCCGCCTTGCCGCCGATCTGGGCCTCGATCACCGGGCGCCCGAAGCCCTTGTTCATGTCCTCGACGAGGAGCCAGGCGCGGCGGTAGGACATGCCCAGCGCCCGGCCCGCCGCGGAGATCGAGCCGTGCTCGGCGATCGCTTCGAGGAGCTGGACCTTGCCGGGCCCGATCCGCCAATCCGGTCCGAGATCGATGCGGATGCTCAAGCGGGCCATCTCTCTCCTCGTGCTTTTCGAACCGTTCTAGGCGCCTGCACGGGCGAAGACGAGGCGGCATCGCGGGCGCCGGCCTCGGCCGATGCGCCCTCCCCTTCAGAAACCGGAACTGAGATCGAAGCGGAGGACCGCGACCGGCTCGCCCGGTGCGGCCGGAGGCGCGTCGGCCGGGCGGAGGACGAGGGCGTCGGCGAGGGCCAGCCCCGACAGCATCGCGTTGTCCTGGTCCGCCAGGACGGAAAATGTCGGCACGCCCCTCCCGTCACGGCCGAGCCGGCCCCGCAGGAACGTCGTGCGCGGCCCGGTCGCCGGCAGAGGCGTCGCCAGGACGGCGCGCTCGGGCGACGGCTCCGCCCATCCCGCCCCCGCCAGCCGCGACAATGCGGGTCCGAGGAAGAGAAGCGCGCTCACCAGGGCCGCC
>NZ_BPRD01000003.1 GCF_022179745.1 Methylorubrum podarium | reverse complement strand
GGCGCCGACCTTCACGCGGGAATAGAGGTCGGTGACGTCGTCGTTGGTCATGCGGATGCAGCCCGACGACACCGCCTGCCCGATCGTGTCCGGCTCGTTGGAGCCGTGGATGCGGTATTCGGAGCGGCCGATATACATCGCACGGGCGCCGAGGGGGTTCTCGATGCCGCCGGCCATGTAGCGCGGCAGATCGGGGCGGCGGGCCAGCATCGCGGCCGGAGGCGTCCAGCTCGGCCACTCGCGCTTGGCGGTGATCTTGTTCACGCCGCTCCAAGTGAAGCCCGGACGCCCGACGCCGACGCCGTAGCGGACGGCCTGCCCGCCCGGGAGCACGTAGTAGAGCCGCCGCTCCGACGTGGAGACGACGATCGTGCCCGGCGCGTAGCGGGTGGCGTACGGCACGACTTCGCGGGGAATGCGGGCGACCTGGGCCTGGGCGGCCTCGGCCTCACCGTAGCCCTGCCCGTAGCCCTGGGCGCGGGAGTCGCGCTGCGTGGCGTAGGGGTCGTAGACCGGCCAGCCGCCCGGCGACGACTGCTCCTGATAATAGTCGTCACCATCGGAGCCGAACGGATCGTACGGCGCGGCGGTGGCGACGTTGGTGGCGAGAACACAGACGCCGACGGCGCCGGCGAGAACAGATGCCAGGGTCTTCATCGCAAGGGCCTACCTGTGCAGTAATCTTTGCCATTACAAGCGTGACTGTGCTTGCTGGGTTCCCGCCTGTTTACGGATTTTCCACGACCCGGCCGTGCGTCGGCTCACATGAGCTTGGCCGTATCGCCGTGGTTACTCCCAAATCGCCCGCGCAGTGGGGGCCCAGGTGCGCCGCGACACACCGATTCGGCTGACCAGGGGGACGGCGGCGGGACGTGATGGCGATGGGCCTTCAGACCGAGGCGACGATCGACGGCGCGACACGGGTCAAGCGCCGCCGCGGGGGCACGACCTACACGCTCGATCTCAGTTGGACCGATGGCGGCGGTCTGAAGCGGAAGGTCGAGGAGGTCTCGGTCTCGCCGGCGCTCGCCGCCCAGCTCATCGCCGACAACCATCTCGTCGTCGATCGGATACCGATCAAGTACATCCCCGGCGAAGCCGGTTCGCCGAAGCAGGACGAGAACATCATCGTCCTCGACGACACGGCCTATCAGGAAAAGACGGACGAGGAACTCGTCTATGCCGGCGCGGGCGCGGGCGTCCTGGGCCTGGCCGGCTCCGCCCTGTTCTTCCTGCCCCGGCGGCGTCGGCGCGACGCCGTCGCGGCCTGACTTCGATCCGGCGTCTCGGCCGAACGGCGCGCGGCCGGCCTTGCGCGGGTCAGCTCACCGGGGGCGAGGGGTCGCGCGCGGCCCGCTCGGCCTCGACCAGCACGTCGAGGGCGCGCCACGGTTTCGGAATGAAGACCGCTCCCTCCGGCAGGGCCATGCCGGTCTCCGGCTCGACGCCGGAGGTCACGACCAGTCGGGTGCGGGGCCAGAGGGTGGCGATGGCACGGGCGAGCTGAAGCCCGTCCATGGCTCCCGCGAGGCGGATGTCGGCGAAGACGAGGGCGACGTCGCCGCCCCGCTCCCGCAGGACGCCCAGGGCACGCTCGGCGCTGTCGCAGCCGATCACCCGCATCTCCGTCTCTTCCAGCACGCTCTCAGCCAGTTCGCGGGTGTCGCGCTCGTCCTCGACCACGAGGGCGATGCGGGCATCCGGCCGCTCGGCTTTCTCGGTCTGGGACCGCTCGGCATGATCGACGCGCCGGACCAGGGCGGCGAGGTGATCGGGAATGCCTTCCGCCACGAGGTTGTCGTAGCAGGAGGCGAGCGCCTGTCCGATCTGATCGAGCTTCATGCCCGGCAGGAGGGGATCATCGGCGAATCCCCGCGGCGATCGATCTCGATACGAGTCGTTCAAGGCGAAACGATCCTCTCTCGCGCATCCGGGCGGCGAAGGACCTCTCGCGGAGCTCAAGGTCCGAGGCGCCGCACAGCACAACAAAGCGGGTGGGTGCCGCTCAGTTGCGTCGAACGGAGATTTTCACCGCCGCGGGGTCTGCCGCGCGGCGGGCGGCCGCACGCCTGCCCTACTGGGCCATCTCGGCATCGGCCAGGGTGACGAGGCCGGCCACGCTGCGCACGTCGCGATAGCGGTCGCCGCGGGTGCTCATCATCGCCTCGAACTTCTGGTGCACCTGGGCGACCGAGAGGCTGGCGGGCTTGCGATGGCGGCCCCGCCCGGTGGTGCCGGCGAAGAAGATCGAGCGGTTGGCCCGAGCCGGACCGGGCAGCAGGGCGGCGGCGGCGGCGGTGGGCTTGTCGACCACCTGGGACAGGAAGTTCTCGGCATCGTCCGGCCCGAGGAAGTGCGCGAGGTAGACCTCGCCCAGCGACAACTCGCGTCCGATCTTGAGGGCGATGCGCGCGGCGTCGCGCTTGAGCATCTCGCCGGCCATGACGGCCGAGAGGTAGGGGTCGCGGCGCAGGTCGAGGATGCGGGTGCGCTCGGACTGATCCTGGATCGACGGCTTGTCGTTGGAGTCCGGCACGACGAGCGCGGCCTCCTTCTCGTACCCGTATTTGGACCCGAAATCGCGCATGACGCCGAGCCAGGTGCGCTCGATGAACTGGAACAGCCCGGTGGCCGACGAGGTCTTGGCCTGGACCGCGGTGATGAAGCTCGACTCCTTGTCGGCCACCGCCATGAGCAGGACCGGATCGGTCTGGACCGCCTGGGCCGCCTTGACGATGGTCTGCACGAGGTGGCGGCGGATCTTCATCGGGCCGAATTCGAGGATGTCGTTCGGATCACCGGTCGAGGTCTGCGAGAGCAGGAAGTCGTAGGAGACGCGATCGACCGTGTTCGCGCCGAGCTCCGTGTCGAGATCGCCGATCGGATGGAAGCTCGACGAAGCCGCCAGCACGGAGGGAACCGGCGCTTCCGGCGCGAGCGCCTGGAGGCGCGGCTTCGGCATGGTCAGGTCGGAGACCTTGGTCGAGGCCTCGGCCCGGCCGAGATCGGTGCCGGCGTTGAGGAGGACCGCGCTCAGGCCTCCGGCCAGCAGGGTCATAGAGAGGATCGAGCGGACGAGCGCCGTGCGGCTGCCGTGGTCACGCCCGGTGCGGGAATTGAGGGTGATGACGTCGGAGGACGGGGCGGAACGTCCGCCCTTGCGAGAGGTGCTCGAAGCAACCTTCGTGGTCCGCGGCGATCCGATCGTACGGCCCTGCATCGTTGTCGTCGCTCACTCTTCGTGATGGCGCCAGCGGCGTATGGGCAACAGTTCGCCGCCGGATGTGGCGCAAACACGGCCGAGGTTGTGGCATCCCCAGGGCAAGCCGGGGCAATTTGCGGGCAAGCTGAGCCGTTTGGCGGGTTATCCCCGGAATTGTCCACGGGGCGAGGGGGAAGGACCGGTCAGGACGCGTCGCGACGATTGCGGAGAGACGACTTCGGGCGCCGATCTGGCCGAGAGGCAAACGGTGCCGCCCATGCCGCCGCACCGCGCTTCAACATGCATTATAGATCCATCCGTCTAAGATGTGGCCCGGAATGATCATTATCGTTCTACACCCATCGGCACGAATTATACGCAGCATCATCCCCGATTTCGACGTTCTGGCTGAATGTTAACTGAGTATATCGATCTGCAATCTACGGATATGGCCTCCATGTCGGGGTCTCACATGCCTAAGATGTCACTGAGCGTTCGAGCGTCACTCGGATGCCTTTTCGCAGCGATGCTCGTCGTCTCGATCCTGCAAGGCGCCGCGGCTTACTGGAAGATCAACAACATCTCCACAGTCACCGCCGGTCTTTTCGAGAATACCGTCCCCTCCATCAACGAAGCGCATTCCATCAATGCGCTGGTTCTGCGGACGCGGCTCTGGCAGTTTCGTTACATGACCGCGGAGGACGAGGCCGCTCGATCGCAGAGCAAGGACAAGATCATCGAGTTCGCCGGAGAACGGGACAAGAAGGTCGATGGATACCGGTCTCTGGTCTCGAGTGTTGAAGAGCAGAAGGTCTACGACGAGCTCAAAGCGAAGCT
>NZ_BPRD01000002.1 GCF_022179745.1 Methylorubrum podarium | reverse complement strand
CCCTCCCGTCCTCATCCTTCGAGGCCGCTTCGCGGCACCTCAGGATGAGGACGGGAGGGGGATCGGCCGTTCGCACGGGACCGCTTGCCAAAAAATGATCCGCTCGATCCTCTCCGTCGGCGGCTGGACGCTGGTCTCGCGGGTCACGGGCTTCGCCCGCGACGTGGTGACGGCCGCGGTGATGGGCGCGGGGCCGGTGGCGGATGCCTTCGTCGTCGCCTTCCGCCTGCCGAACCATTTTCGCGCGATCTTCGGCGAGGGCGCGTTCAACACCGCCTTCGTGCCGGCCTACACCCATCTGGAGCAGGCGGGCGAGGCCGGGGCCGCCGCGCGCTTCGCCGACCGCGTCTTCACCCTGATGCTGATCGTGCAGGTGGCGCTGCTGGCGCTCGCGCTCCCGGCGATGCCCTGGATTGTGCGGGCGCTGGCGCCGGGCTTCTCGGAGGACGGGGAGCGGTTCGCGCTGGCGGTCAGCCTGACGCGGATCACCTTCCCCTACCTGCTGTTCATGACGCTGGTGACGTTGTTCTCCGGCATCCTCAACGCGCATCGGCGCTTCGCCGCCGCGGCCGGCACGCCGGTGCTGCTCAACCTCGCCATGCTGGCGGCCCTCGCGCTCGCCTTCCTGTTCCCGAACGCGGCCTATGCCGCCGCCTGGGGCGTCTCGGTCTCCGGGGTGCTGCAATTCGCGCTGGTCTGGTGGGACGCGCGCGCCCGCGCCTACGCGCCGCGGCTGACGAAGCCGGCCTTGCGCGATCCCGACCTGATCCGCTTCTTCAAGATCCTCGGCCCCGCGGTGATCGGCTCGGCCGGGTTCCAGATCGCGGCCTTCGCCGACACCATCATCGCGAGCTTCCTGCCGACCGGCGCGGTCTCGGCGCTCTACTACGCCGACCGGCTCTATCAGCTGCCCTTCGGCGTCATCGCCATCGCCGCCGGCACGGTGCTCCTGCCCGAGATGAGCCGGCGCATCGCCGCGGGCGACGTGGCCGGCGCGCACGCGGCGCAGAACCGGGCCGCCGGCTTCTCGCTGGCGCTCTCGGCCCCCTTCATGGTCGCCTTCCTGACCCTGCCGGGGCTGATTATGGCGGCCCTGTTCCAGCGCGGCGCCTTCACCGCCGAGGACGCCGCCCGCGCGGCCTCGGTGCTGGCGGCCTACGGCCTGGCGCTTCCGGCCGTGGTGCTGGTGCGCTCGGCCGTGGCGAGCTTCAACGCCCGCCAGGACACGACGACGCCGCTCTACGCCTCGCTGACCGCCATCGCCGTCAACGTCGCGTTGAAACTCGTGCTGACCGGTCCCTACGGCGTCGCCGGCCTCGCGCTGGCCACCGCCATCGGCCAGTGGATCAACCTCGCCCTGCTCTACGGTCTGGCTCTGCGCCGCGGCTGGACCGCGCCGGGGCGGGTGCTCGGCGTCACCGTCGCCGCCGTCGTCGTGGCGAGCGCGGTGCTGGCGGGGCTCGCCGTCTACGGCCTTCCCTTCGCCGAGCGGATCGTGCCCGCCCTCCCCCATTTCCGCGAGATCGCGGTGCTGGCGCTTCTCGGGCTCGCCGGGGCGCTCGCCTATGCCGGCACCCTGCTCGCGGTGATGGGGATCTTCGGCGTGCGCTTGCGCCGCAGGTAGGTCGTCGACGCCTGCACCATCTCAGGCGGCATGAGCGATCCCGACCTCCTCGCGGGCAAGAGCCACGCCGTCTTCGACGCCTACGGCACGCTGTTCGACGTGCATTCGGCGGTCGCGCGCCACGCCGACGCACTCGGATCGCGGGCGAAAGACCTGTCCGAGCTGTGGCGGGCCAAGCAGCTCGAATATTCCTGGGTGCACGGCCTGATGGGCCGCTACGTCGCCTTCTGGGACCTGACCGAGCGCGCCCTCGATTTCGCCCTGGCGCAGCACCCCGAGATCGACCGGGCCCACCGCGAAAAGCTTGTCGACGCCTATCGCGACCTCGACGCCTACGACGAGGTGGCCGGCGTGCTGGAGCGCCTGCGCGGGCGGGGCGTGGGGACCGTCCTGTTCTCCAACGGCAACGCGGCGATGCTGGAGCGGGCGGTGGCCGCGGCGGGCTTGGGCGACCGGCTCGACGCGGTGCTCTCGGTCGATTCCGTGCAAACCTTCAAGACGGCGCCCGCCGCCTATCAACTGGTTCTCGACCGGCTCGGCACCGAACGGCGCGACGTGCTGTTCTTCTCCTCGAACCGCTGGGACATCGCCGGTGCCGCCGGTTTCGGCTTCGACGCCGTCTGGGTGAACCGGAAGGGCCAACCCGACGAGTATCCGGATCAGCCGCCTCGCGCGGTCGTGACACGCCTCGACGCGGTGATCTGAACCGGCGGTAACGGCGCGTTCGCCAATCCTTAAGCTTGACCGGATTAGTTCAGGGCCAAGTGCCTATCGGTTCCTTGCCTGATCAATCCGGTTGTCCAAAGGATCGGTTCCCGTGCCCGCCCTGTCCCTCCCCATCCTCGCCCGGAAGGGCGTCTGCGCGGCGCTTCTCGGCACCGCCCTCCTCTCCGCTGCCCCATTCTCTGTCACTTCTGTATCCGCCCGTGACGGCCGCAACGGTGCCCTGATCGGCGGCGCGGCCGCCGGCGTCATCGGTGGCCTGGCCGTCGGCGCGCTCCTCAACGGCGCCGCGCCGCCGCCGCCGCCCGCGCGCCGGGTCTATGTCGAGGAGGAGCCGGTCTACGTCGCGCCGCCGCCGCGCCGCGGTCCGATCTGTCACTACGAGCGCCGCAAGGTCTGGCTCGACGAGGTCGAGTTCACCTACCGCCGGGTCGAGGTCTGCGAGTAGTTTTTCGCGGGTTCTCCGCGTGCGGGAGCGAAGGGCGTCGGCCTCATGCCGGCGCCTTTTTCGTCAGGATCCAGTCCTCGACCACGATGGCGTCGAGGCCGGTGGTGTAGAACATCAGGATCGCGTCCTCCGCCGTGTGGAGGATCGGCTTGCCCATCACGTTGAAGCTGGTGTTGAGCAGGATCGGTACGCCGGTCAGCTCCGCGAAGGCCGCGATCAGCGCCGCGTAGGCCGGGTTGCGCGCCCGCGTCACGCTCTGGAGACGGCCGGTGCCGTCGGCATGGACCACCGCCGGCACGCGCGCGCGCACCGTCTCGCGCCAGACCAGGGTCCGCTCCATGTAGGGACTGTCGGCGTAATCCTCGAACCAGTCCGGCCCGGCCTCGGCCAGGATCGAGGGCGCGAAGGGGCGGAACGCCTCGCGGTACTTCACCTTGGCGTTGAGCGATTCCTTGGCGTGGGCCGGGCGCGGGTCGGCGAGGATCGAGCGGTTGCCCAGCGCCCGCGGGCCGAACTCCGCCCGGCCCTGAACCCAGCCGACGAGCCCGCCCTCGGCGAGGATCTTGGCCGCCTCCCGCGTCACGCCCTCGTGGCCGAGGCGGCGGGCGCGCGGTTCCCACTCGGCCATCCGCTCCAGCGGCTCGGTCGAGACGGTCGAGCCGAGATAGGGCGTGAGCGGGCGCGCCGCCCGCGCCGGACCCTTCCAATCGGGATCGTCCTCGGCGAGCGCCAGCCACGCGGCGCCGATGGCGTTGCCGTCGTCGGCCGGGGCCGAGGGAACGTGCAGGCGCTTGAAGCCCGAGCGCCCGAGCACGCGGCCGTTATAGGAGGAGTTGAGCCCGCAGCCGCCGGCGATGACGAGGTTTTCGCTGGGCGCGAGCCGCCACGCCTCGGCGACGAGCACGTCCATGAGCTCCGAAAAGATGTCCTGGCCGCAGCGGGCGAGGTCGGCCCAGCCCTGCTCGCCGACGTCGGAGGGGCGCCGCGACAGGATTTCGGCGGCGACCGCTTGCACCGTGGCCTCGTCGGCGAATTTCAGCCGCCCGTCCTCGACCGTGTAGAGGCGGCGCAGGATCGCCATCAGGTCGGGGTCGGTCCGGCCGTAGGGGGCGAGCCCCATGATCTTCCATTCCTCGCCCTTGATCTGGTCGAAGCCGGCGAGGTCCGTGACCAGCCCGTAGAGGAAGCCGACCGAGCCGCGCCCGCGCTGGCGCCGCACCTCCTCGATCCGTCCGTCCTTCAGGCGGTAGATCGCCGCGGCGCCGGTCTCGCCCATGCCGTCGACGATCAGCGCGGTCGCCTCCTCGAACGGGCTGCCCCAGAGGGCGTAGGCGGCGTGTGCCAGGTGGTGGGCGTAGCGGCGCCGGCCCGCGACGGTCGCCCGCGGCTTGCCGCCGAAGCCGCGGGTCTCGTTGTCGAGCGCCAGGATGGTGCCGTTGCCGGCCCGCGCCTGCATGGCGTGGAGGTCGGCGATGAAGACCCGCTCGGCCCGTTCCGGCACGAAGGAGCGGTTGAGGGTGGACGGGTGCTCGGCGAGCGCCGGCAGGTCGAAGGCGCCCGAGGCCGCCTGCCCCTTCAGGAAGTCGGAAAACTGCTCGCCCCAGGAGGTGGCGATGACGAGCTCCGTGCCCTGCGGGACGTGGCGCTTCAGCAGGCCCGCCATGCGTGTGCCGGGATCGGGCTCGCAGTTCGGCGCGCGCTTGTATTGCAGGTAGCGCTCGGCGGCTTCCGCGAACAGCACGGTCCCGTCCGGCCCGACGAGGGCGAGCGCCGGATCGTGGAAGGTCGTGGCGAGGCCGAGATAGGTGCGCATCCTGCCGGGCTACACGCCGGCACGCGAGGCGACAACCGCGTTGCGGTGCCGGCGAGCCCGTGCGAGACGGGCCGCCGATGACGGACGCCTTCCCCGCCTCGCCTCCCCTCGCCCTCGTGATCTTCGACTGCGACGGCGTGCTGATCGACAGCGAGCCGATCAGCCTCGCGACCCTGACCCGCGGTCTCAACGGGATCGGGCTCGCGATCGACCTCGACGCGGTGCGCGAGCGGTTCGCCGGCACCTCCATGACCTCGATCATGGAGCGGGTCGCCCGCGAGGACGAGGTGATCGCCCCGGACGGCTTCGTCGAGCGGGTCAAGGCGGAGACGCTCGACGCCTTCGAGGCGGAGCTGACCGCCATGGCCGGCATCGCCGAGGCTTTGGGCCTCCTGCACCTGCCCTTCTGCGTCGCCTCCAGCAGCGACCCCGTGCGCCTGCGCCGCTCCCTCGGGCTCACCGGCCTGCTCCCGCTGTTCGAAGACCGCGTCTTCTCCTCCGCCCAGGTCGCGCGCGGAAAACCCTTCCCCGACCTGTTCCTGTTCGCGGCGGAGCGGATGGGCGTCGCGCCCGAACGCTGCCTCGTGATCGAGGACAGCGTGCCGGGGGTGCAGGCGGCCCGTGCCGCGGGGATGCGGGTCGTCGGCTTCACCGGCGGCGGTCACTGGGGCCACGACCGGACCGGCCGCGACCTGCTCGCGGCCGGCGCCGCCACGGTCTTCTCCGCCCATGCCGAACTCGGGCGCATCCTCGCCGCGGGCTGAGGGCGCCGCATCGAGCACCGGACGCGCTGGCCTCAGGCCGCAACCGGGGCGAGCCTCCCGCCGCGGAGGATGGGTCGCGACGTGCGGGTGACCTCGAACATCCCGAGTGCGGTCCCGCGCCCCGGGTCGTCGCCGCTTCGTGCGTCTTCTTCCCGGCCGCGTTCGAGGGGGTGGAACCGGTGCCGAACCGCACGCCGCGGCCCCCATCGCCGGTCCGGCGCGCCTCGGCCCGGCGAGCGCGGGCTTGGACGCGCTGAACCGGGTCCTCGAACGGGCGGGTCTCGGCGTACGGCTCGCGCCCGCTCCGAAGACGTCCCGCAAGGAAGAGATCGCAACGCGGTCGCGGCGACCGTGAGCCGCACCGCGCGACGGCGGGGCGGGAACGAGCGAGGCTAAGCGCCTCGCGGGACAGATGAGACGCGCCAACCACGACGCGAATCGCGGCGCGATCTTTCCCTGTCAAGCTGAACTTCGAAATAACATTCCGTTGACGGTTGCGGTTCGACCACTCATCTTAAGGACGTGCGAACCAGTTCGCGCCGCGGTGATTTGTAGTGGCACGCTTGCGCCGCGTTATCAAACGCTAATGCATCACGGCGCACTTGCGCCGTGGTCCTCGCAAGAGAGGAGGACTTGCCTTGATCGGTCTTTTTATTTGGAAGACTTCGAAACGGTCCCGCGCCCGGAACGGCCGGGTGCGGGGGTGTTGTCGGCGGACAGTCACATCCGTGGGCTAGAGCATCGCCGCGAAAGGCGGCCCCGGTTTCCGGCGGCCGACGATGCAACGATCCAGCGCCCGCGAACGCCTCGCCGACAATCGGCCGACGATGGCCGCAGGAGTTCACTCCGTCATGACCCGTGTCCAGACCGCTTACTTCGACGATGACGCGCTCGACCTCTCCGGCGCGGAAGCCGCGCCGGCCCGCGTGATCGAGGTCGGCGAGATCACCGCCGGCATTGCCGTGCCCGAGCGCGGCGGTGTCCGCTTCTTCTCGTCGGAGCGCCGCTTCGACGGCCTCGACGGCACCCTGTTCCGCACCGTGGAGCAGGCCGCCCGCGCCGCCCGCGAGAAGGGCCGCCCGCCGCGCCTGCGCGCGGTGTGATTTCACTCGCACGACCCACGAACGAGAAAGCCGGCGGCACCGAGAGGCGCCGCCGGCTTTCTTCTCTCCGTCTTCGCCTGATCGCTTCGGTGACTCTTTCGTCATTGCGAGGCGAAGCCGTGGCAATCCAGGGCGCGACTGTTCCGGACAGGTCGCGCCCTGGATCGCTTCGGCTCCGCCTCGCGATGAAGGGCTTGGGTCGAAGTCCGAGGAGATGACCGGAAACCGCATCAGGCCGTCCACCGCCGCAGCCGGCCCTGACCGCCCAGGGCTGGCCTTACTTGCACTCCTCGCGGGCGCGCTTGAGGGCTTCCGAGAAACCGCCCAGCGCGTAGTCGTCCTGGGTCGTGTTGCCGCGCTGGGAGGTGGTGCGGACCGTGGCGGTCTGGGTCCGGCCCATCTCGGTGACGATGCGCGGCTCGTCCGCCTGGTTCTGGATCCAGGCGTTCTCGTCCTTGACCACGAGGCCGTAGCGGGTGGTGCCTACCGTCAGGTACGGATCGCTCGGGGCGGCCGCCGCGCCGGGCCGGGCTTGCGCCGCGGCGGGCTTCGGCTTGAAGCCGAGCATCACCGCGATCTCGCCCTGGGCACCGCCCTTGGGGAAGGTCACGAACAGATAGCCGGTGTCGCGCGCGAGCGTCTTGGGGCTGCGCGTCGTCGGCTGGGCGATGACGTAGCAGAGCTTGTCGCGGCCCTGCGAACCGTTGGTGAAGACGTTCCAGTCGCCGAACACCGCCAGCGGCACGGCCTGCTGCATGCCCGGCGGCAGGGCCGAACTCTTCGGTTTGCGGCGGCTCGCGCGGGCGGGGATGATTTCGGCGCCCTGTACACCCTCCTGCGCCAGGACCTGCCCGGACGGGGTGGTCAGCGCCGCCGCGGTCAAGGCGGACAGGACGAGGGCCGCGACGGGACGGGAGGCGGGGCGAAGGATCGAAAGGCGGTGCCGCTGCATCTCTACTCGGGTGTACGGACGGCCGGGCCGGCCATCTTCACGCACCGTCAGGATGACGGGCCGCAGCGGAACAGGAAAGCCCTGCCCGCCCCGATCAACCGAAAACGGTCGAAAACGGGCATGAACCGAAGGAGGTCATGGGCCGCACCGGTCGATGCGGCCGTCCAGCGTCGCGTACGGCCTCAGGCCGCCCGCATCTCGGCAGTCAGAACCTCGGCGGTCAGGGCCGCGGCGGCGAGCGCGGCCGCCGGCAGGTCGATCGACGGATCGACCTCGGGAAGACGGATCTCGACGGCCGCCGGGGCTGTGCCGGGCGCCGGCTCCGCCGGCTTCGGCTGGGCCGGCTTCGCCGGATCGTTGTAGGGCGTGTTGTAGGCCTTGCGGATCGAGGCCCAGAACGCGTCGCGCTCCGCATCCGTCAGCCGGCCGAGGCGGGCGTCGATCACGGCCATCGCCTCCGCCGCCAGGGCCGGGGTCTCCTCGACGGTGATCCAACTCTCAACGTTCATCGACGGCACTCCGCGGGTTCGGACGGTCGGATAGCCAAGCTCAGTTAGCTGAAACCTGAACGCGGCATTTTCCGTGCCTGTTCCCGCGGGGCTAACCCTACTTCTCCACAGGGCCGAGATTTTCGAGCCAGGCTTGGGCCTGCCGGCGCACGTTGTCCGGCGCGGTGCCGCCGTAGCTGGTGCGGCTCGCGACCGAGTTCTCGACGCCGAGAACGGCGAAGACGGCCTCCGTGATCCCCGGCTCGATCGCCTGCATGTCACCGAGGGAGAGCGCCTCCAGGCCGATGCCGCGCGCGGAGGCCGCGGCGACGACGCGGCCGGTGACGTGGTGCGCCTGCCGGAACGGCATGTTCAACTCGCGCACCAGCCAATCGGCGAGATCGGTGGCGGTGGCGTAGCCGGAGCCCGCCGCGCGCTTGAGCGTCTCGGCCACGGGTTCGAGGTCGCGCACCATGCCGGCCATGGCGGCGAGGCACAGGGAGAGCGATTGCAGGGCGTCAAAGGTGCCCTCCTTGTCCTCCTGCATGTCCTTCGAATAGGCGAGCGGCAGGCCCTTCATCACGATGAGCAGGCCGGTGAGCGCGCCGATGATTCGGCCGGCCTTGGCCCGCACCAGCTCGGCGGCGTCGGGATTGCGCTTCTGCGGCATGATCGACGAGCCGGTGGTGAAGCCGTCCGACAGCTTGACGAAGCCGAACTGGGCCGAGGTCCACACCACCAGTTCCTCGGCGAAGCGCGAGAGGTGGACCGCGCAGATCGAGGCGGCGGAGAGCGATTCCAGCGCGAAATCGCGGTCGGCCACGGAGTCGAGCGAGTTCGCCGTCGGCCGGTCGAAGCCCAACGCCGCCGCGGTGGCGTGCCGGTCGATCGGGAACGACGTGCCGGCGAGCGCCGCCGAGCCGAGCGGGCACTCGTTGAGCCGCGCCCGCGCGTCGCGGAACCGGCCGCGGTCGCGCGCCAGCATCTCGACATAGGCGAGGCAATGGTGGCCGAAGGTGACGGGCTGGGCCGATTGCAGGTGGGTGAAGCCCGGCATCACCGTCCCGGCATGCTTCAGCGCCGTCTCGGCGAGCGCCCGCTGCAGGTCGGCGACCTGCGCGTCGAGCGCGTCCAGCGTGTCGCGCACCCACAGCCGCATGTCGGTGGCGACCTGATCGTTGCGCGAGCGGGCGGTGTGCAGGCGCCCGGCCGCCGGGCCGACGATCTCCGTCAGCCGGCTCTCCACCGCCATGTGGATGTCCTCCAACTCGCGCCGGAAGACGAATTCGCCGCGCTCGATCTCCGCCTCGACGGACTTGAGCCCGGCTTCGATGGCTGCCACATCCTCGGCCGGCAGGATGCCTTGGCGCCCGAGCATCGCGACATGCGCCAGCGAGCCGCGGATGTCCTGGGGCGCGAGCCGCCTGTCGAACCCGATGGAGGCGTTGATCTCCTCCATGATCTCGGCCGGGCCGCTGGCGAAGCGGCCGCCCCACATCCGGTTGCTCATGGCTGATCCCACCTTCCGCACGCGAAACGAGGCTCGGCCGTGACGGCGACCCCGAAAATCCCTGCCGCAATCCTCGCCGCGGGCGGCGTGCTCGCCGCCGTCCTCGTCGGCGGCCTCGCCCTATACGGGACGGGCTCGAACCTCGGCAACCTCACGGCCTCCGGTCCCTGCGCCGAGGCGGCCCCGGCGGCAGCCCGGCTCGCGCCGCTGGCCCACGGCGATGTCGCGGCCTTCGACGCCTCCGCCGCCCCGAAGCCGGCCCCCGCCGTCGCCTTCAAGGGCCCGGACGGGGCGCCGGCCGATCTCGCGGCCCTGCGCGGAAAGCTGCTGCTGGTGAACCTGTGGGCGACGTGGTGCGCCCCCTGCAAGGCCGAGATGCCGGCCCTCGACCGTCTTCAGGCGGAACTCGGCGGCGACGCCTTTCAGGTGGTGGCGATCAACGTCGAGACGCGCAACCTCGACAAGCCGCCCGCCTGGTTCAAGGCCAACGGCATCGCCCACCTGACCTATTACGGCGATCCCGAAGGCAAGGTGCTGCCGGCGATCCAGTCGGCCGTCGGTTCGACGGGACTGCCGACGACGATGCTGATCGATGCCAAGGGCTGCACGCTCGGCGTGATGAAGGGCCCGGCGGAATGGTCGAGCGAGGACGGCAAGCGGCTGATCCGGGCGGCGCTGGCGCCCGCCTCGTGATCTTTTTCGCGGCCGCCGGGTTGCGGGTCCGGCCCGGGGCCGGCAACCCGACGGTATGAAAACGCCGCCACGCTCCGTCCGCGCCCTGCCGCGCCCCTTGCGTCGCCCGCTCTCGGCGACGCGCCGCTTCCTCACCAACGAGGCGGCCGGCGGCATCGTGCTCATGGCCGCCGCGGGCACCGCGCTCGCGGTCGCCAACTCGCCCCTGGCGCAGACCTACCACGACGTCCTTCACGTCCATCTCGGGCCCTTGAGCCTGATGCACTGGATCAACGACGGCCTGATGGTCGTGTTCTTCCTGCTGGTCGGCCTCGAGATCAAGCGCGAGGCCATCGACGGGCGCCTGCGCACCTGGCCCGACCGGGTGCTGCCGGGACTGGCCGCCGCCGCGGGCATGGCTGTGCCGGCGCTCGTTTACCTCGCCTTCAATGCCGACCAGTCCACCGCCCGGGGCTGGGCGATCCCCGCGGCCACCGACATCGCCTTCGCCCTCGGCGTCCTGGCGCTGCTGGGCTCGCGGGTGCCGATCTCGCTCAAGATCTTCCTGTCGGCGGTGGCCATCGTCGACG
>NZ_BPRD01000001.1 GCF_022179745.1 Methylorubrum podarium | reverse complement strand
CGGGCCTCGGCGACGCGGCGGCCGTCGAGGCGCTCGCCGCCGCGCTGGGTTCGCCCTTCGAACTGACCGGCGCCGCCCACTTGCCCGCGGGCGTCGGCGGCCCCGAGCCGCGGACGCTGATGCGTGTCGAGGGCTTCGCGAAATCGGTCAACTATCGCCTCGGCGAGCTGCGCCGTCTCCTGCGCCGCACCGGCGAGGCACACGTCGTCGAAGGCGAGGAGAGTGCCGCGCTCTGGCGCGCCGTGCGCGACGCGACCCCCCTCGCCGAGCCGCGGGAAGCCGCGATCTGGCGCATCTCCACCGCCCCGACCCGCGGTCCGGCGGTCACCGCGGCGATCGGGGCCGCACGCGCCGCGCGCTGGTTCTACGATTGGGGCGGCGGCCTGATCTGGCTCGCCACCGAGGCCGCCGACGATGCCGGAGCCGGAATCATCCGCGCCGCGGTGAAGGCGGCGGGCAGCGGGCACGCGACGCTGGTGCGCGCGCCCGAGACCCTGCGTGCGGCCGTGCCCGTCTTCGAGCCGCCGCCCGAGCCGCTGATGCGGATCACCGCCGGCATCAAGGCGGCCCACGACCCGGCCGGCATCTTCAATCCCGGCCGGATGTACGCGGGCGTGTGACAACCAGGCGGCGAAGCGCGGACGCCGCCTGCGTGAAAGTGAAAGAAGAGGCCGAGCCGGGCCGGATGCATCCGCCCGTCGAGATCGGGCCTTGGGGCACTGAGCCGCTGCCCTCAGCCTGTCCGATCCCATCCTCGCCAATTCGCGCTCGAGACCGTCTCCGGGTCGAAATCCGTCGGCTCCCGTCGAGGGACCGGCGGCACTCGCGGATGCCGACAACCCGCTTCGGGGACCGGCGACCAGCGGGACGCTCGGGTCCGGATCGTCGTACAAGGTCGCCATGCTGACTCTCGCGCTCTCGCTCGCTCTCCTCGTCGTGCTGATCTTCATGATCGTCCGGCGGCGCCATCTCACCATCCTGATGAGCGTGGCCAGCCTGCTCGCGGGCCTGCTCGCCATGCTCTGGCTTCAGGATCTCGGGCTGCTGCCCGGCTCGCAGGGTCCGCTCACCCACACGCGTCCGCAGACCCTGGAGGACGCCCGCCGTTGACGAGGGGGTGATGCGCGGCTCGGCCAGGGAACTCTCCCGGCCCTCGCGCGTCTGCCGCGATGATGCCGGCGTCGCGAGGTCCGCCGGAATGGAGACGTCCCGTGCGCAACCTTCTTCTGCTCCTGATCCTGATCGCCGGCGGCTTCGTCCTGACGGCCATGTACGTCGCGCCGAAGCAGCCCGAGCTTCGGGGCTGGTACGAGACCAATGCCTGCCCGCATCTCGACCAGATCAGCCCGAAGATCTGCGAGCCGATCCGTGCCGCCCGGGGCACGGGCGCGATCTGAGGCGCCGCTTGCGCCGGGCTTTCGACTGGTTCTTCCGCGACCGCAACACCGGCGCGGTCGTGATCGGCCAGTGGCCGAATTGGCCGCTGTGGATGTTCGCCGCCGCCTCGGCCCTGGAATGGCTCCTCGGGGCGGCGATGCCGGGTCTGCCCGCGCCCGTCTTCGCGGGCCTTCGCGTCCTCGCGCTCGTGAGCCTCACGATCTGGGCGCTCGATGAGATCGTGCGCGGGGTCAATCCGTGGCGGCGCTGCCTCGGCGGCGCCGTGCTGATCGGGATCGTCGTCAGCCTCAGCCTCAGCGGTCTGGGCCGCCCGTGAGCGAACCCGTCGATCTTCTCGTCATCGGCGGCGGCATCAACGGCGTCGGCATCGCCCGCGACGCCGCCGGACGCGGGCTGCGCGTCCTGCTGTGCGAGCGGGGCGACCTCGCCGAGCACACCTCGTCGGCCTCGACCAAGCTGATCCACGGCGGCCTGCGCTACCTCGAACAATACGCGTTCCGGCTCGTGCGCGAGGCGCTGGCCGAGCGCGAGCGGCTGATGCGGCTCGCGCCGCACATCATCTGGCCGCTGCGCTTCGTCCTGCCGCACGATGCCGGCCTGCGCCCGGCCTGGATGCTGCGGATCGGGCTGTTCCTCTACGACCACCTCGCGCGTCTCAAGGCGCTGCCGCGCTCGCAGGCGCTCCGCCTCGGCCGCGAGGGTGTCGGCGCGCCGCTCCAGAAGCGGCTGACGCGCGGTTTCGCCTATTCCGATTGCTGGGTCGAGGACAGCCGCCTCGTCGTGCTGAACGCCCTCGACGCCGCCGAGCGCGGCGCGCGGATCCGCACCCGCACCACCGTCGAATCCGCCCGGCGCGAGGACGGCGCCTGGACCGTGACCCTCCACGATGCCGAGCGGCGGCAGCGGGAGAGCGTGCGGGCACGGATCGTTGTCAACGCCGCCGGACCCTGGGTCGGCGAGACGCTGCTGCGCACGCTCGCCGTCGAAGCCCGGCCGAAGGTGCGGCTCGTCAAGGGGAGCCACATCGTCGTGCGGCGGCTCTACGAGGGGGACCAGGCCTACATCCTGCAGCAGCCCGATCGGCGCATCGTCTTCGCCATCCCCTACGAGCGCGACTTCACCCTAATCGGCACCACCGACGTGGCCCACGAGGGCGAGCCCGGCCCGGTTCGGATCTCGGCCGAGGAGACGCGCTATCTCTGCGCCTGCATCAACCGCTCGTTCGAGCGGCAGATCGGCCCGGACGACGTGGTCTGGAGCTTCTCCGGACTGCGCCCGCTCTACGACGACGCGGCCGCGAACGCCTCCGCCGTCACCCGCGACTACGTGCTCGAACTCGACCACGACGGGCCACCAGTGCTCTCCGTATTCGGGGGCAAGATCACCACCTACCGGCGCCTCGCCGAGCACGCGCTGGAGAAGCTCGGACCGCACCTGCCGGGCATGAAGCCGGCCTGGACGGGCGACGCGCCGCTGCCCGGCGGCGACATGGCGGGCGCCGATTTCGATCTTTTCGTGGGGACACTCGCGGCCCGGTACCCGTTCCTGCCCGAAGCGACCGCCCGGCGTCTCGCCCGCGCCTACGGCACCCGCGCCGAGCGGCTGCTCGGCGATGCGCGCACGTTGGCCGATCTCGGCGAGACGTTCGGGGGCGATCTCAGCACCCGCGAGGTCGATTACCTCGTGCGGCACGAATGGGCGCGCACCTCCGACGACATCCTCTGGCGCCGCTCGAAGCTCGGCCTGCGCATGGATCGCGAGGGCGTCGCGCGGCTCGGGCGCCACCTCGCCGCCGTGTCGGCTGAGGCCGGCGCTCACCGTCCGTAGACGTCCTCCAGGCGGATGATGTCGTCCTCGCCGGTGTAGGAGCCGACCTGCACCTCGATCAGTTCGAGCGGGATCTTTCCGGGGTTGGTCAGCCGGTGCATCGAGCCGATCGGCAGGTAGACCGCCTCGTTCTCGTGGACGAGGATGACCTGGTCGTTGAGCGTCACCTCCGCCGTGCCCTTGACCACGACCCAGTGCTCGGCCCGGTGGAAATGCTTCTGCAGCGAGAGCCGCCCGCCCGGCGTGACCATGATCCGCTTCACCTGGAAGCGCTCGCCGATATCGATGCGCTGGTACCAGCCCCAGGGCCGGTACATCCGGCGGTGGGCATCCGCTTCCGGGTGCGCCTTCTCGCGCAGGACGCTCACCAGGTCCTTCACCTTGCCCGACTGCGCCTTGGAGGCGACGAGCACCGCGTCGGGGGTCGCAACGACCACCACGTCGTCGAGCCCGACCACGGTGGTGAGCCCGTCGCCCTCGCTGTGGACGAGGCTGCCGGTGGTCTCCACCAGCTCGACGCGGCCGCGCACGGCATTGCCCTGCGCGTCGCGCGCCAGCACCTGCCAGACGGCGTCCCAGGTGCCGACATCCGACCACGCGAAGGAGACCGCGAGCACGCCCGCGCGGGTCGTCCGCTCCATCACCGCGTAGTCGATCGAGGTCTTCGGCGCACGGGCGAACGCCTCCGCCTGGAGCCGCACGAAGTCGAGATCGGTAACGGCGGCGGCGAGCGCGGCGCGGGCGGCGTCGAGCACCGCCGGCGCATGCGCCTCCAGCTCGGCGATCATCACGTCGGCGCGGAACAGGAAGTAGCCCGAGTTCCACAGGGCGCCCTCCCCGATCAGGCGCTCGGCGCCGGCCGCGTCGGGCTTCTCGACGAAGCGCTCGACCCGGTGCAGGCCCGGCGCGTCCGGGATGGCGGAGCCGGTGCGGATATAGCCGTACTCGGTCGCGGGCCGGGTCGGGGTGATGCCGAGCGTCATGATGTGGCCGAGCCGGGCGCCGCGGGCGGCCTCCTGCGCGGCGCTCGCGAAGGCGTCGGCGTCCTCGATCACGTGGTCGGCCGCCATGACCAGCACCACCGTCTCCGGTCCCCGCCGCGCCCCGTGCAGGGCGGCCACCGCCACGGCGGCGGCGGAGTCGCGGCGCTCGGGTTCGAGCAGGATGTCGGCAGCGATGCGGCTCTGCGCGAGCTGCTCGGCGACGATGAAGCGGGACTCGGCCGAGGCGATGACGGAGGGCCGCGCGAACACGCTCCCGTCGGCGACGCGTCGGGCGGTGGCCTGGAAGGTGGAGGTCGAGGGATCGACGAGCGGCGTGAACTGCTTGGGCATGCTCTCGCGCGAGGCCGGCCAGAGCCGCGTACCGGAGCCGCCGCACAGGATCACGGGCAGGATTTTGTCGTGGTCCGCCTCGGCCATCGCCCAGCCCCGTCGCGTATCGAGAGGCGCCAGCCGGTCGGAAGACGTGCGAGAGCGGCGAGCGCGAAAATCAGCCCTGGCGTCTTAGCCGATCCACCCGCACGGCACCACGATGCGGGCCAACCTGCCTGCGATTCAGGTAAATCCCGGAGAAATCCGGTGAGGAACGGCGGAGGCGAAAAGCCTCCGCCGACTGTCCGGATCGGCTACTCGGCGGCCTGCCGCTCGCCGTAGCCGAGGCGATCGTTCAGTTCGTGCAGAAGCTTCACGGCGGCTTCCGCGATCACGGTGCCCGGCGGGAAGATCGCCGAGGCGCCCGCGGCGGTGAGCGCGTCGTAATCGCCCGGCGGGATCACGCCGCCGACGACGATCATCACGTCGTCGCGCCCTTCCGCCTTCAGGGCGGCCTTCAGCTCCGGCACAAGCGTCAGGTGGCCCGCCGCGAGCGAGGAGACGCCGACGATGTGCACGTCGTTCTCCACCGCTTGGCGTGCGGCCTCGTCGGGGGTGGCGAAGAGCGGCCCGATATCGACGTCGAAGCCGAGGTCGGCGAAGGCCGAGGCGATCACCTTCTGGCCGCGGTCGTGCCCGTCCTGGCCCATCTTGGCGACCAGGATGCGCGGACGGCGCCCGTCATTCTCCTCGAAGGCCTCGACGAGGCCACGGACCTTCTCCACCACCGGCGACATGCCGCCCACCTCCCGCTTGTAGACGCCCGAGATCGAGCGGATCTCGGCGCGGTGACGGCCCCAGGCCTTCTCCAGCGCCTCGGAGATCTCGCCGACCGTGGCCTTGGCCCGCGCCGCGTTCACCGCCAGTTCGAGCAGGTTGCCCTCGCCGTCCGCGGCCTGCGTCAGGGCGGCGAGGGCCGCATCGACGTCGGCCTGGTTGCGCTCGGCCCGCAGGCGCTTGAGCTTGTCGATCTGCTTGGCGCGTACGTCGGCGTTGTCGACCCGCAGCAGGTCGATCTTCATCTCGTCGTCGGGCTTGTACTTGTTGATGCCCACAATGGTCTGGCGCCCGGAATCGATCCGCGCCTGGGCGCGGGCCGCCGCCTCCTCGATGCGGAGCTTGGGGATGCCCGCCTCGATGGCTTTCGCCATGCCGCCGAGCGCCTCGACCTCGCGGATATGCTCCCAGGCCCGCGCGGCGATGTCGTGCGTCAGCCGCTCGACGTAGTAGGAGCCGCCCCACGGGTCGATGATCCGGGTCGTGCCGCTCTCCTGCTGCAGGAAGAGCTGGGTGTTGCGGGCGATGCGGGCCGAGAAGTCGGTCGGCAGCGCCAGCGCCTCGTCGAGCGCGTTGGTGTGGAGCGACTGCGTCCCGCCTTGGGTGGCCGCCATCGCCTCGATGCAGGTGCGGGTGACGTTGTTGAACACGTCCTGCGCGGTGAGCGACCATCCGCTCGTCTGCGAGTGGGTGCGCAGGGGCAGCGACTTGTCGGATTTCGGATCGAACTCCTTGACGAGCTTCGCCCAGATCAGGCGCGCGGCCCGCATCTTGGCGATCTCCATGAAGAAGTTCATTCCGATCGCCCAGAAGAACGACAGGCGTGGGGCGAACTGGTCGATGGTCAGGCCGGCCGCCAGACCGGCCTTGATGTACTCGACGCCGTCGGCCAGCGTGTAGGCGAGTTCGAGATCCTGCGTCGCCCCGGCCTCCTGCATGTGGTAGCCGGAGATCGAGATCGAGTTGAACTTCGGCATGTTCCTCGAGGTGTAGCCGAAGATGTCCGAGATGATCCGCATCGATCCCTTGGGGGGATAGATGTAGGTGTTGCGGACCATGAACTCCTTGAGGATGTCGTTCTGGATCGTGCCGGCGAGCTTTTCCGGCGGCACGCCCTGCTCCTCCGCCGCGACGATATAGAGGGCGAGAACCGGCAGCACCGCGCCGTTCATCGTCATCGACACGGTCATCTGGTCGAGGGGAATCCCAGAGAACAGCGTGCGCATGTCGTAGATCGAGTCGATCGCCACACCCGCCATGCCGACATCGCCCGAAACGCGCGGGTGGTCGGAATCGTAGCCGCGGTGGGTGGCGAGGTCGAAGGCGACCGAGAGGCCCTTCTGGCCGGCCGCGAGGTTGCGCCGGTAGAAGGCGTTCGAATCCTCCGCCGTGGAGAAGCCGGCATATTGCCGGATCGTCCAGGGCTGGGTGACGTACATCGCCGGATAGGGGCCGCGCAGGTAGGGCGGCAGGCCGGGGAACGAGTCGATGCCCTCGCATCCCTCGCGATCCTCGGGGCCGTAGAACCCCTTCACCGGAATGCCCTCGGGCGTCATCCAGGGCTCCCCGGCCGGCGGAGGCGGCGCCTTGAAGCCGTCGGCCGCGTAGGCGACGGAGGCGAAATCGGGGATCCGGGAGCTCATCGTGCAACTGTTCCTGGCGTCAGTCTCGGCGTCGGCGGAGACGATGAATTTTTTTGAGCATTATAGGCAAGCCACCAAACGCGGCTACTGTCCATAAGGCGGGGCTCACCGGCCGCGCTTGCGCCGGCTTGCCGCCAGGTGATGACGTCCGCGCGCGTCGCGGCGGAGGCTCGGGGCCGGCCCCGACGGCGCGGCGAGCCAAGCCCGGCGCTGCGCGATCAGAGCCTTGAGCCGCTCGGCCCGCTTCTCTTTGCGCGCGCAGTCGCAGGGGCTGTCGCAGTCGAAATGGTGCGAGCCGCCCTCGCCGGAGAACAGGCTGAGGAGCCCCAGCACGATCCCGACCAGGCCGACGACGCCGATCACCAGCGCCGGCCATGCGAGGCCCAGGCCGACGAGGACCGCGATGGCGGCCTTGCCCGCGAGCGTCCCGATCACCTTCACTTTCAGGAGAGCGAGGAAGGTCGCCGCCGCGCCGGCCGATCCGCGCAGCGCCCGAAGGCTCCGTCTTCGGTATCGCTTGCGCGCGGCGAGCGCCTCGAGCCGACGCAGCTCACGCTCCATCCGCCGCCGGGCCGGCGCCCGATCTTCCGCGAAAGCTGCCTCCACGCCCCCTCCCCGCCGTGTTCGACGGGGTGAAGTGTGGGACATGGCCAGCGCGACCGTCAAACCGCCGCTTTCCGACCCTCGTTTCGCGCGAAGGCGCCGGGCGCGACGGAGGACGGGATGAGGTCAGGGCGGACGACGCCGAGCGCGGCACGCAACTGGCCGTTCCTGGTAGGTTTCGTGGCCGCCGAGCGCAGGCTCGGCGAGCGCGCCCGCGCCGCGGGACGCGGGCCGGCCTTCGCCTACGAGTTCCTCCGCTTCGGCGTGAAGCAGGGCTGGGCCTGCTTGTTCGGCGGCCTCCTCTGCGCGCTCCTGATCGGCACGCACCTGTTCTACCCGGCCGACGCGCCGCTGACGCGATACGACGTCCTGACGCTCGCGGCCGTGCTGATCCAGGTCGCGCTGCTGGCGCTCGGCATGGAGACCTGGGAGGAGGCCAAGGTCATCGCGATCTACCACGTCGTCGGGACCGCGATGGAGATCTTCAAGACCGGCGTCGGCTCATGGATCTATCCGGAGGCGAGCCTTCTGCGGATCGCCGGCGTGCCGCTCTTCACGGGCTTCATGTATGCCAGCATCGGCTCCTACATCGCCCGCGTCTGGCGCCTGTTCGATTTCCGCTTCAGCCGCCATCCGCCGCTGGCGCTCACGCTCCCTCTGGCGGGGGCGATCTACCTCAACTTCTTCAGCCACCACTACACGGCGGACATGCGGGCCGTGCTGTTCATCGCCACCGGACTCCTGTTCGGAGGCACGGTGGTGCACTTCAAGGTCTGGCAGGTGCATCGGCGGATGCCGCTGCTGCTCGGCTTCGTTCTCGTGTCGCTCTTCATCTGGCTCGCCGAGAACATCGGCACGGCGAGCCGCGTCTGGCTCTACCCGAACCAGGCGGCCGGCTGGTCGCCGGTCTCGGCGGCCAAGCTCGGCTCGTGGTTCCTGCTGATGATCGTGTCCTACGTGCTGGTCACGCTGGTGAACCGGCCGGAGCCGATGCCCGAGGCCGATGCGGCCCCCGGGCAGCCCGTCGGTTCGAACGCACCGCGGCCCGCGCGCTGAGGCCGCGATCAGTTGACGTAGGTGCGGATCCAGTTCGGGGAGAGGATCTCGCCCTCTTCGGTGATGATCCAGGGCTGCTTCGAGGGATCGCCCAGGGCGCCCTTCGCGGCGGCGAGCGCCTCGCGCAGGGTGTCGTAGCGCTCGGGCTGGGCCAGCGGAGAGGAGGCCGGCAGCGTGCGCCAGATGGTGAGGTCGGCAGGACGTTCGAGAGCTTCGGTTTCCATCTCTTGTTCTTCCTGTTCGAACCGTCTTCGTCCGTTGAGGACATCGCGACGACAAGAGCCGTCGGGACGGTATGCTCAAAGTTTCAAGGGCGATCGAAGCATCTCTGGGGCAGCTTTGCGATCAATTCGAGTGCTCGACAGCCGATCGGTCACCGTCTCGTCGCAGTTCCTCGCCCAGACCTTGCCTTGGTTTCGCCAAGAATTGATCCAGGCCCGCCCACCGATGCCTTCTCATCAGTAGGAAGACACTGCGTACGAAACAGTATGCAATTGGTTACTCTCGGTAGCGAGCCTTGACCGTGCGGTGTCGCACCCGACCCGCCTGTGAGGAAAAGCGGGGATTTGTTGACCGGAAGCCACACCGGACACAGCTAAGTCTCATTCTTCGAATTCCCGCGATCGCTGTCATGGACCGCATATCGGGGAGTTTGCCGGAGCCAGTCTGAACGCGGCCCGTACCGCCGGGGCGGATCGCGCGTTCGGCGAGCGGGCCGGCATCGGGCGGGCGTTGGGATAAGGGTTGGGGTTGTCGGTGCCGGATCGTTTCGTGCGGATCGCCCTGGGCGTGACCCTGGGCCTGCTGATCGCCTTCGTGGCGCAGCCCTACATCCTCGCCTTCCTCTACTCGGCGGACGCGCCCCGCTCGGTGACGGCGCGCGGCGACCTGTCGGCGGCGGAGAAGACCACGGTCGATCTCTTCGCCCGCGCCTCGCCCTCCGTCGTCCACGTCTTCGCTCAGGCCGCGGCGCAGGGGCGTGCCCTGATGGAGCCCGACGACGAGTTCGGCCAGGGGCCGGGAGGGGGCGAGCAGCAGCAGGGCTCCGGCACGCAGACCGGCACCGGCTTCGTCTGGGACGCCGCCGGCCATGTCGTGACCAACAACCACGTGGTCGAGGCCGCGATGAAGGGCGGCGGCACGATCTCCGTGCGGCTGGCTTCCGGTGAGGTGGTCGGCGCGCGGGTTGTCGGCACGGCGCCGAGCTACGACCTCGCCGTGCTCCAGCTCGGGCGCGTCGCCAAGATGCCCCCTCCCCTCGCCGTCGGCACCTCGGCCGACCTCAAGGTGGGGCAGTCGGCCTTCGCCATCGGCAACCCGTTCGGTCTCGATCACACCCTCACGACCGGCGTCATCAGCGCGCTGCAACGGCGCCTGCCGACGCAGGAGGGCCGCGAACTGTCGGGCGTGATCCAGACCGATGCGGCGATCAATCCCGGCAATTCCGGCGGACCGCTGCTCGATTCCGCGGGCCGCCTGATCGGCGTCAACACCGCGATCTTCTCGCCCTCGGGCGCCAGCGCCGGCATCGGCTTCGCGGTGCCGGTCGATGTGGTGAACCGGGTGGTGCCCGACCTCATCAAGAACGGGCGCGTGCGCAACCCCGGCATCGGCATCATCGCCGGCCAGGAGGCGACCGCGGCCCGGCTCGGCATCGACGGCGTCGTCGTGCTGCGGGTGCTGCAGGGCTCGCCCGCGGCGCAGGCGGGCCTGCGCGGCGTCGATCCCCGCACCGGCGACATCGGCGACATCATCGTCGGCGCCAACGGCCGGCCGGTCCACCGCCTGTCCGACCTCACCGCCGTGGTCGAGGAGGCCGGGCTCGATCGCCCGGTCACGCTGCTGGTCGAGCGCGACGGCCGGGTGCGGACCGTTCGGCTGAACACGGCGGACGTGGCGCAGACGCGGTTGTGATGCCGGCTTTCGGCCGCTTCGACCATGGGGGCTTGAAAAGGCTTCGAACACAGGGCGGGCGTGCTACGAATTGATCGTAAAGCCGAGTTTTGCGAAATAGAGTTTCGTCCCTGAGATCGCTTGACTTGAAAGTGCGTGTTTTGCCGAAAGGTGTCGAATATAACAGCTTGTTCTGGCTGCCTTTAGCGATCGGCTGCGTTTCGACGCTCCTTGTGCTCTGGGTGACCCAATCGTTCCTACCCAGGTGCCGTAGTTTCGAAGAATTTATTGAGCGTTCATTTTTCAAATTTCACGAAGATATACCGTTTGCTCTCCTCGATCGAAATATGAACATCAAACTCATCGTGTTTCCTCTCACGTCTCTCATCACGTTCCTGCTCGTGAAGTAGTGCGCGGATACCTACGATCAGGGGTCGTTCCGTGGAGAGAACCGAGCGTCGGCATCCTGTGCAGCCTGTGTCTATGACGTCGATCACCATCATGGACGCTTTACCCGCGGGCCGAACCGGCCGATGAGCGAAGGATGCTCCTCGCCCTCGGCCTTCTGGCGCTCATCGGATTCTGGTGGCTCGGCCGCCGCAAAGGGCGCCTGCCCTTCGGCCTGACGCCGCGGCTGCTCGCCGGCTACGCCCTCCTGGCGACGGCCTTCGCGCTGTCCCTGCGCGGCAGCCTCCTCCCCGCTCTGCTGCTCGGCGCCGGAGGGCTCTGGCTGGCGGAGGGCGAGGCCGGCGTGATCCGGCGTGTCCGCGCGTGGCGCGGGTACCGGGAGCCGCAGCCCCTGCGCACCGCCTCGCTCGAACTCGACATCCGCTCCGACGGCGTGCCGCTCGACGGAACCCTCTTCGTCGGGCCCTTCGCCGGGCGCCGCCTGTCGGCGGTGCCGACGGAGGCGCTGATCGAGCTGACGATCCTTCTGCGCGCCAACGATCCCGAGGGCGGGCGCCTGCTAGAGGCGTATCTCGACCGCCGGCAGTCCGGCTGGCGTGTAGACGCTGATGGCGACGGTGACCCGCGGCCGGGCGGCGCGGCGAAGCCAGGGACGATGACGGAGGAGGAGGCCTATCAGGTCCTGGGGCTTGAGCGCGGGGCGTCCCTGGAGGAGGTCCGCGCGGCTCATCGGACGCTGATGAAGCGGCTGCATCCCGACCAGGGCGGCAGCGTCGAGAGGGCGGCGCGCGTCAACGCGGCGCGTGACAGGCTGGTGAACCGACATCGCTAGAACTCCACGCGCGTTGTCAGGGTCGATGGATCGAAAGAGGTCCCGGCCGCTTCGGCGCGGCTCTTGTCATCGAAGGGCCGCCGGCCGAACGCGCCGGCAGCCGCTCCGAGGAAGGCTGTTCGAGACGGTCAGCTCCGGGTGGCGAAGCAGTTGAAGCCGTTCTTCTTCAGCGCGGCGCAGGCATCCTGCGCGGTGCTCTGCTCGGCGAAGCCCGAGAAGCGGGCACGGTAGAGCGTGGCGCCGCCATGGGTCACCCGCACCGTGTAGGGGGCGGCCTTGGAGAGCATGCCGGTGCGGCTGCGGGCGTCGGCGAGGATCGACTTCGCCTTGTCCTCGTCGTCCATGGCGCCGAGCTGGATCACCCACGGCGTCGGCGTGACGGGCTTGGCGCTGTCGCCGCGGGCATCCTTCGGGGGACCCTCGGCGCGGGAGGCGACGCCCTCGACGGCGGGCAGGCGGGCGGTCGACTTGCTTCCGGCGCCCGGGAACGGCGCCTGGCTCGCCGGCCCGGCATAGGCCTGGGCGGCGTTCGGCAGCGCCTGGAGGCCCGCGCGGCGCGATCCCGGGGTCGTCGTGGCCGGGCGGATGTCGAGGGGCGCGGTGCTCGTCGAGCTCGTGGTCTCGACCGCGTCGTCGTCCGCCGAGGCGATGACGGTGCGGGTGCGGGACTCGGCCTCGGCGACGACCGCCGGGCGGCCGCGCTCGGCCACCTCCACCACCGGTGCCGTCTGGCGGGCGCCGGCATAGGCGCGCGGCAGGTTGGCGCGGACGAGGTCGGCCATGATCCGGTCGCGGCTGGCGCCCGACTTGCCGCCGAGCACGATCGCCACGATCTGCCGGTCGCCGAGCCTGGCCGCGGTCATCAGGTTGAAGCCGGAATCGCGCGTGTAGCCCGTCTTGATGCCGTCCACGCCCTCGACATTGCCGAGCAGGCGGTTGTGGTTGCCGATGGTCCGGCCGCGGAAGGCGAAGGAGCGGGTCTGGAAGTAGCGGTAGTAGCGCGGGAACCGGTCCTGGATCGCGCGGGCCAGGATGGTGAGATCCTGGGCAGTGGTGATCTGGTCGGGATCGGGCAGGCCGGAGGCGTTGGCGTAGTGGGTGCGGCTCATGCCGAGCGCCTTGGCCTTGCGGGTCATCATCTCGGCGAAGCGCGGCTCGGAGCCGGCGATGTTCTCGCCGATGGCGCAGGCCACGTCGTTGGCCGACTTGGTGACGAGCGCCTTGATCGCCTCCTCGACGGTCACGGTCGAGCCGGGGCGCAGGCCGAGCTTCGACGGCGCCTGGGCGGCGGCGTTGGCCGAGATGGTGAGCGGCGAGTCGAGGTCGTAGCGGCCCTTATCCAGCTGCTCGAACAGCATGTAGAGGGTCATCACCTTGGTGATCGAGGCCGGGTGGCGCAGCGCGTCCTCGTTGACCGCGTGCAGGGTCCGGCCCGACTTCACGTCGACGACCATGGCGGCGTAGGGCGGGTTGTAGCCGCCGACCGCCTTCCGGGCGTGGCCTCGGCGCCTCGCCTCGGCGGGATCGGCCACCGCGACGAGGAAACTCGTCGCCAGGAGCAGCACGGCGACAGCGCGGGATCCCGTGGGCCGGCCTTCTACGCGACGCATCTCGAAACCTTCGCCTCGACAGCCGGACGTTCGAGCCCGGCTGGCACCCTTCACGGACGCCGCCAGCCGGGTCCGCAATCTCTGGCGAGGACGGTAGGATGAACGCGGTTACGCGGCCGTTAATGCGGCCACTCGCAAGTTCGAGATCGTCCTTTCGCCACAGGGGTTAAGCCGATCTTGACGAATGCGGCGCCCTCCGCGCCGCTCGATCGTGCGTTGCGTCGCCGCCGGGGCGCGTCGTCGCGGTTCGGACCGGGGTGCCGGTGCGGCTCCGGGAATGCGGCTTGGCCGGACAGTTTCACGCACCTCTCTGGCGCAGTCGCCGATCGGCCTATAGATTGCCTCTTGAGCGCCGCGCCCCTTGCCGGGACGCCGGTGCCGAAGGCTGCCAGACCAGGGTCGCTTCGATTCAGATGTCTTCCAAGCTGATCCAGAACGAAGTGCAGGAGGCGGGTCGGGGACGGGTTCCGGTGCGTGCGGCCTCGACACCGCGCAACCCGGGCGACGACGATCGTTCGGGCACCGCGATCATCACCCGGACCAAGCCGCGGGCGAAGCGGCCGAGCCTGTACCGCGTGCTGCTTCTCAACGACGACTACACGCCGATGGAGTTCGTCGTGCACGTCGTCGAGCGCTTCTTCAACAAGAGCCACGACGACGCCTACCAGATCATGATGCACGTCCACCACAATGGTGTGGGGGAGTGCGGCGTGTTCACCTACGAAGTCGCGGAAACGAAAGTGACGCAGGTGATGGATTTCGCCCGCAAGCACCAACATCCGCTTCAGTGCGTTATGGAAAAGAAATAGGCATCCAGCGAAGGCCAGAGCATTGCCAAGCTTCTCACGTAGCCTCGAGCAAGCCCTCCACCGCGCCCTGGCCCTGGCCGGAGAGCGCCGCCACGAATACGCGACCCTCGAACATCTCCTGCTCGCCCTCGTCGACGACCAGGATGCCGCCGCGGTGATGCGGGCCTGCAACGTCGAGATCGACGTCCTGCGTCGCAATCTCGTCGAGTACGTCGACACCGAGCTCTCGAACCTGACGGGCGACGGGCGCCAGGACGCCAAGCCGACCGCCGGCTTCCAGCGCGTGATCCAGCGCGCGGTGATCCACGTGCAGTCGTCGGGCCGCGAGGAGGTGACCGGGGCCAACGTGCTCGTCGCGATCTTCGCCGAGCGCGAGAGCCACGCCGCCTACTTCCTGCAAGAGCAGGACATGACCCGCTACGACGCGGTGAACTACATCAGCCACGGCATCGCCAAGCGGCCGGGCGCCTCCGAGGCCAAGCCCGTGCGCGGCGCCGACGAGGAGGCGGCCTCCGAGCGGCCGGGCTCCGACGACGGCGAGGCGCGGCCCAAGAAGAAGGGCGACGCGCTGGAGGCCTACTGCGTCAACCTCAACAAGAAGGCGCGCGACGGCAAGATCGACCCGCTGATCGGCCGCCACGCCGAGGTCGAGCGCACGATCCAGGTGCTCTGCCGCCGCCAGAAGAACAACCCGCTGCTGGTGGGCGACCCCGGCGTCGGCAAGACGGCCATCGCCGAAGGTCTCGCGCGGAAGATCATCCAGCACGAGGTGCCCGAGGTTCTGGCCGACGCGACGGTCTTCTCCCTCGACATGGGCACGCTGCTCGCCGGCACCCGCTACCGCGGCGACTTCGAGGAGCGCCTCAAGCAGGTGATGAAGGAGATCGAGGCGCACCCCAACGCCATCATGTTCATCGACGAGATCCACACCGTCATCGGTGCGGGCGCCACCTCGGGCGGCGCGATGGACGCATCGAATCTGCTCAAGCCCGCGCTCGCCTCCGGCGCGCTGCGCTGCATCGGCTCGACGACCTACAAGGAGTACCGCCAGTACTTCGAGAAGGACCGCGCCCTGGTGCGCCGCTTCCAGAAGATCGACGTCAACGAGCCGTCGATCCCGGACACGATCGAGATCCTCAAGGGCCTGAAGCCGTACTTCGAAGAGTTCCACAAGCTGAAATACACCACCGACGCGGTGAAGGCGGCGGTGGAGCTGTCGGCGCGCTACATCAACGACCGCAAGCTGCCGGACAAGGCGATCGACGTGATCGACGAGACCGGCGCCTCGCAGATGCTCGTGCCGGAGGCCCGCCGCAAGCGCACCATCGGCGTCAAGGAGATCGAGACCACCATCGCCACGATGGCGCGGATCCCGCCGAAAACCGTGTCGAAGGACGACGCGGTGGTGCTCAAGAACCTGACAGAGAACCTCAAGCGCGTCGTCTACGGCCAGACCAACGCCATCGAGGCGCTGACCTCGGCGATCAAGCTCGCCCGCGCCGGCCTGCGCGATCCCGACAAGCCGATCGGCTCGTACCTGTTCGCGGGCCCGACCGGCGTCGGCAAGACCGAGGCCGCCAAGCAGCTCGCCGCCTCGCTCGGCGTCGAGATGCTGCGCTTCGACATGTCGGAGTACATGGAGCGCCACACGGTCTCGCGGCTGATCGGTGCGCCCCCCGGCTATGTCGGCTTCGACCAGGGCGGCCTGCTCACCGACGGGATCGACCAGCACCCGCACTGCGTGCTCCTGCTCGACGAGATCGAGAAGGCGCATCCGGACCTGTTCAACATCCTGTTGCAGGTGATGGACCACGGCAAGCTGACCGACCACAACGGCAAGCAGGTCGATTTCCGCAACGTCATCATCATCATGACGTCGAACGCGGGTGCCTCCGATCTAGCGAAGTCGGCCTACGGCTTCACCCAGAGCAAGCGCTCGGGCGACGACGTCGAGGCGATCAACCGGCTGTTCGCGCCGGAATTCCGCAACCGTCTCGACGCGATCATCTCGTTCGGCCACCTGCCGAAGGAGGTCGTGGCCAAGGTCGTCGACAAGTTCGTGCTTCAGCTCGAAGCGCAGCTCGCCGACCGCAACGTCACGATCGAGCTCTCGGACGAGGCCCG
The DNA here is from genome assembly GCF_022179745.1 of Methylorubrum podarium. Lineage (GTDB taxonomy): Bacteria > Pseudomonadota > Alphaproteobacteria > Rhizobiales > Beijerinckiaceae > Methylobacterium > Methylobacterium podarium. The sequence goes on along the minus strand of NZ_BPRD01000001.1, from coordinate 13,463 downwards.
TGATTGGCTGGTGGAGAACGGCTACGACGACGCGATGGGCGCTCGGCCCATGGCCCGCCTGATCCAGTCCACCATCAAGACGCCCCTCGCCGACGAGGTGCTGTTCGGCCGCCTCAAGGACGGCGGCGCGGTCAAGGTGGTGCTGAAGAAGCCGGAGGGCGAGGATACCAAGGCCAAGGCGGAGCTCGGCTTCGAGTTCCCCGCCGGGCCGGTCACGCCGAAGCCCGAGACGGACGTCGCCAACGCCGCCAAGCGCAAGCGCTCCAAGCCGCGCTCGGCCCCGCGCAAGAAGGCGAACAAGCGCGACGGCGGTCCGTCCGGCGGCGGATCCTCCGGCGGAGGATCGGTCCGCACCGTGCCGAAGGTCCCGCTGAAGGTCTGACGCTCGCAGGATCGGTCACTCGGAAGGGTGTCCGATCTTCCGTGCCGGCGCGGGTTGCGTTCCCGTGCCGGCTCCCGGATATGGACGGCGCCGCTCTCTGCCAGAGAACCCGGCATCGGCCAGCAATGGGGGTAGCATGACGAGCGACGCGCAGGAGGAGCCCCTCACGCCTGTCGCGCCACAGCCGGCTCCGGCGCGGCCGAATCCGCCGACCGCCCGCGAGAGACGCCGCCGCCGCCGCAAGGCCCGCCACCGCGGCGAGGAGATCCTGGGCTGGATCCTGGTGCCGGTGATCCTGTTCGGCCTGTTCTGGGGCGTGAACGCGGTCCTCGAAGCGATGGGCACCAGCCCCGGCGTGGTGTGGGATCAGCTCATGCAGGTGAAGGCGGCGCTGGAGAAGAAGATGTAGCCTAGGGGGCGGCGGTTCAGCTTGCCGCCTGTTCGAGCGTCCGTGCGACCCATTTGTTGAGGCTGAGCCCGGCGCGGCGGGCGGCGGAGGCGACGGCGCGGTGCAGTCCGGGATCGACCCGGACGACGAACTGCCCGGAGAACGGCTTTTCCGGCTCCTCGCCGCGCTCGGCACAGAAAGCCAGATAGTCCTCGATGCTGTCGGCCAGCGCCCGCTTCAGCTCCTCGACCGAACGGCCCTGAAAGGTGATCACGTCGCGGAGGTTGAGCACCTCCCCGTGGAACAGCTCGGCTTCCTCGTCATACTCGACGAGGGCCTCGTAACCCTTGTGATGCATGACGGTCATGGCCGCAGTCCCGATTCGCTCAGGAAGCGCCGGACGGATCTCACCGCCCCCTTGTCCGTCTCTTTCTTCGGGTGCGGGCGGTGGAACACGGCCCGCACACCGTTCAGGGCGATCCGGACGCGAGAGCCTCGTCCTTCTTCGATCGATGCACCGCAGGCCGTCATCAGGCCTTCGATGTCGGTCCAAGCGATGCCGGAACGGACAGGATCGGCGAAATCTGCTTCGAGCCTCGCTCGATGCTTCCCACTCAGCCTCATCTAGTATCGATTTTCGCTACTGAAAGCCGGCAGGCGGCGGCGCCCCATCGCCTACTCCGCCGCCGCCTTGCTCAATCCGATCCGCCGCCAGATCGTGCTCAGCGCGTCCACGAGATGATCGATGTCGGCGTTGGAATGCAGCGGCGAGGGCGTGATGCGCAGACGCTCGGTGCCGCGCGGCACGGTCGGGTAGTTGATCGGCTGCACGTAGATGCCGAACTCGTCGAGCAGGGAATCGCTGATCGCCTTGCACAGCACGGGGTCGCAGACCATCACCGGAACGATGTGGCTGTGGTTGGCCAGCGTCGGGATGCCCGCCGCGTCGAGCGCCTGCCGCACCCGCGCGACCCGGTCCTGATGGCGGGCCCGCTCGACGCTGCTGGCCTTGAGATGGCGGATGCTCGCCGCCGCGCCCGCCGCGACCGCGGGCGGCAGCGAGGTCGTGAAGATGAAGCCCGAGGCGAAGCTGCGCACGAAGTCGCAGAGTTGGGCCGAGCCGGTGATGTAGCCGCCGTGGACGGCGAACGCCTTGCCGAGCGTTCCCTCGATCACGTCGAGCCGGTGGGCGAGGCCCATCCGCTCGGAGATGCCGCCGCCGCGGTCTCCGTAGAGGCCGACCGCGTGCACCTCGTCGAGATAGGTGAGCGCCCCGTGCGCCTCGGCCACGTCGCAGATCTCGTCGATGGGCGCGATGTCGCCGTCCATGGAATAAACCGACTCGAAGGCGACGAGCTTGGCCCTGCCCGGCTCGATCAGGCCGAGCTTGCGGTCGAGATCCTCCGGATCGTTGTGGCGGAAGATCTGGCGCTCGGCCCGGCTCGACCGGATACCCTCGATCATCGAGGCGTGGTTACCCTCGTCGGAGAACACCACGCAGCCCGGAAGCTTGGAGGCGAGGGTGCCGAGCGCCGCCCAGTTCGAGACGTAGCCGGAGGAGAAGATCAGCGCCGCCTCCTTGCCGTGGAGGTCGGCGAGTTCCTGCTCCAGGAGCACGTGGTAGTGGTTGGTGCCGGAAATGTTGCGGGTGCCGCCCGCGCCCGCCCCGCAACGGTCGATCGCCTCGTGCATCGCCCGTAGCACCGAGGGGTGCTGGCCCATGCCGAGATAGTCGTTGGAGCACCAGACGGTGACCTCGCGCTCGCCGCCGGGGCTGTGATGCGTGGCGTAGGGAAAGCGCCCCGCCTGCCGCTCCAGGTCGGTGAAGACGCGGTAGCGCCCCTCCCGGTGGAGTCCGGTGATCGCGCTGCCGAAGAAGGCTTCGTAGTCCATGCCCGTCCTCCCCGATAAAGATTCAACTGTGCGGGCGGATCTCGTGTCCGCCTCGGCTCATTCGCGCGGCACCCCGGTTTCAGGCACCTCGGTGACGGGCGCCGCGCGGCCCGGCAGGCTCCAGTTCCAAAGGGCCGCCGAAGGCAGCGGCAGCATCAGGAACCAGTGTTCCAGGGTGGCGAGCGCCGCGAGGGTCGCGAGCAGGCTCATGCCCGTGACCATGTGAGGGGCGGCGTCCACTCCGAGCGCGCCGCGGGCGAGCAGGACCGTCGCGGCGGTCCCGAGCGTCACCGAGACCGGAAACAGCGGGTTCATCGGCCGCCGGCTCAGGTAGCAGGCGAGGTAACCGAGATGCGGCGGCAGGAACTCGGCGTGGAGGTTGCGCACGCCGAGGAACAGGTTGAGCCGCGCCGAGGCGTTCATCAGCGCGAGCAGCGCGTAGGTCCAGAGCGCCACCCGGTTCCCCTCCCCCCAGGTGAGGCAGAGGATGGCGAGCCCGCCGAGCAGGATCGCGAATTCGTGCCAGAGGCTGGTGCCGAGCGCCGCGAGGAAGCGATCGAGCCCGCGCAGGTTCGGCGCGCAGGCGGCCGCCTTCGGGCCGGAGACGAAGCCCATATAGTAGCTCATCTCCTGCCAGCCCCAGACGATCACCGCGGCGGTGAAGCCGACATAGGCGCCCGCCTCCGTGTCGTCGTCGGCGACCGCGCCGATCGCCCAGAGCGCTACCGCCAGCACCGCGCTCGCCGCGACCATGCTGCGCGGATGCGTTCGCCGCGGCAGGTGCTGGAGCACCAGCACCAGCCCGGTGGCCGACCACCACAGCAGGACGGCGTAGAGCGCCGGGGCGGCGTAGGCAGACATGCTACCAGACCGGCCGGAGGCGGATGTCGGCCGGCATCGCGTTCTGCTTGACCGGCAGCAGGTAGAGCCGGGCGAAGGTCGCGGCCGCGATCAATGCTTGAGCTCCGTGCTTCAGCTTGCCCGATACGCCGCCCTCCGCCCGCGCGGCGGCGATCTTCTCGGCGCAGACCAGGAGTCGATCGAGGCCCGCCTTGAAGCGCGGATCGTCGAGATCGAGGGTGATCGGGAAGGTCTGCTTCGAGATCTCCGAGGTGATGCGGAAGACCTTGAAGTCGTAGTCGGTCGGATCGACTCCGAGCGCCTTGTGGAAGGCCGGGCGGCAATGGTCGCGGACATACATCGTCGCGAACACCGCGAGCAGGAAGAAGCGGATCCAGTTGCGGTTGACGCCCTCCGTCAGCTTCGGGTTGGCCCGCATGAGCAGCGCGAAGGCCTCGCCGTGGCGGAACTCGTCGTTGCACCACTTCTCGAACCACTTGAAGATCGGGTGGATGCGCCGCTCCGGATGCCGCTCCAGCTCGCGGTAGATGGTGATGTAGCGGGCGTAGCCGATCTTCTCCGACAGGTAGGTCGCGTAGAAGATGAACTTCGGCTTGAAGAAGGTGTACTTCTTCGTCTTCGTCAGGAAGCCGAGATCGACGCCGACGCCGAAGTCCTTCAGCGTGTCGTTGATGAAGCCGGCATGCCGCGCCTCGTCCCGGCTCATGAAGCCGAACAGCTCCTTGATGTCCTTGTTCTTGGCGCGCTTGCGCATCTCCGCATAAAGCACGCAGCCGGAGAACTCGGCGGTGATCGAGGAGACGAGGAAGTCGAGGAACTCCTTGCGCAGTTCCGGATCCATGTCGGCGAGGTCGCAATCGAACTCCTCGTTGCGCACGAAGTGGCGCTTGTTGGGGTCCGAGCGCAGCTCGTCGATCAGGATGTCCCACTCGCGGCGCACGGGCTCGACATCGGTGCGGTCGAGCTCGTCGAAATCGGTGGTGTAGAAGCGCGGGCTCAGGAAGGTCGTCTGCTGGGCGCTCTTGGTCGAGTCGTTGACCGGATGACGCGGCAACGGCGCGCCGGGCGCCGACGGATGTTGGGGCTGGACGTTGGCGTTCACAGCTTCCTCCGCTCGGAAAAGCTCACCTCGTAGAGCTCGGTCAGCTCGAGATGGGCGATCAGCTTGGTCCAGGCCCGCTCCAGCCGGCCGGCGCGGGTGACGGTGGCGGTGCGGCGCACGGTGATGCGCTCGCCGTAGGGAACCTCGGTCGGCGCGTCGTGGACCTGGACCTCGTCGCCGGGCTCGATCTCGAAGCCGGCATCGAGCGTCACGTGCGCGTGCAGGCTCTCCGGGGTCTGCTCGATCTCGACGGTGCAGGGCACCTCGACGACCGTCTTGCCGATCCAGGCCATGTCCGCCCCCTCTCCCATCACCGCAGCTCCGTCCCGGGCAGCAGGCGGGCGAAGGCCCTCGCGTTCGAAGGGCCGAAGGCCAGCAGCGGCACCTGCCGCCCGGTCGCCTCATCCTCCAACGACAACGTGCCGTTGTCGAATCGCGTGAGGGTGAACGGGGGCTCGCGGCTGAGGCCCTCCCGCTGCCGCGCCTGGGCGAGCCCGCGCAGGGTGCCGCGGATGAAGCCGTCCTGCCCCGGCTCGATCCGCGCGACCAATCTCCCGTCGCCGGCCGCACGCAGGTCGATGGCGCCGTCCGGCTGATCCTCCGCGTGGAAGGCCAGCGTCTGGATCGGGTGGGCCGGATTCCTCTCCGGCTCCTTCTCCTGGCCGCGACCGAGGGCGACCGCGAGCAGCACCACCGTCAGCAGGGCGGCGACCGCCAGCAGGGCCGGCCGCTGCGACGGCGGCTTCTGCGGGGAACGGCGGAAGTTCAGCTCCACGGGCATCGCTCTCAACTCCCGCTATCGGGCTCCGGCCGTCGTGAGACGGCCCGGGGCGGTGCTTGCCCGGTCGCGCACGGCGACGGGCTCCCCGATGCGCGTGGGGCCGTCGGCCCGCGCGGCGAGCGCCGGCGCGAGCAGGGCCGCGACCTCCTGAGCCTCCGGCACCGAGCGCAGCATCGGCTCCGGCCGGCTCACGCGCCAGGGACGGGCATGCGGCCAGAGATGCAGGTAGGCGACCCGCTCGCTCGGCGGCAGCCGCAGGGGGATGTCGCCGCTGCCGTCGGAGAACAGCCGCAGGTCCGCCGCCTCGATCCGGGTGAGCGGCAGGTTGAGGGTGATCGGCAGGGCGATGCCGACATGCAGCACCATCCGATGGTCGGTGAGCGTGTAGACCGTGGTGCGATGGACGAGCCAGGCGAGGAGGGTGAGCAGCCCCAGGGCGCCGAGACCGATCAGCAGGGTCGGACCGGCGACGGCGAGCGCCCGGACCGGACCTCCGCCCGCGGCCGCGCCGACGGCCAGCACCGCGGCGGTGCCGGCGAACCAGAGCATGACGAGCCGGGCGTGGAAGACGCGCAGCAGCACGCCGGACAAGGTCGGGGCGCCGCGCCAGAGGATGCGCTCGCCCGGCGGCAGCGGGCCGGGCAGCCCCCGCAGCGTCCCTTCGGGCAGGAAATCCGACTCGCTCATGGGATCGGCCCTCTAGAGAATGGGTTCTTGGCGGGCCGGCGAGGCGTAGAGCGTGCCGGCGCCGAAATAGGCCATGATCCGCTCCTCCTCGAGGAGGGTGACGGAGTCGGGATCCTTGATTCCGGGAATGTCGGCGAACTGCGCGGCCAGCAGCGCCTCGGTCTTCACGGTGCGGGAGAAGCGGCCGGTGGTGCAGAAGGTCACCGGCATCAGCACCCGGCGCCCGCCCGCGCCGAGCTCGACCTCGTAGTAGCGCACGAACGATTCCCCGCGATCGACCCACAGGTCGACGACGGTTCCGGCGACCTGCCGGTCGGCGCCGAAGACCGGCATGCCGATTGGGTTCGGTCCGTCCTCGTGGACCACGAAGGCTTCGGCGACGCGCAAGGGGACGATGCGGTACTGCCCGTCCCAGGTCCGGTCGTGCTCGTCGTGGCGCGGCACCCAGGAGCCGGGACCGACGCCGGCCCGGAAGGACGTGTCGGTGCGGAAATAGGGAGCGCCGGGAAAGGCTTCGCGCCGCGCGCTCGGCACGTCGGCGTCGTAGGCGACGTTGGTCTGCGGCGCGTACATCGTGTGGCCGCTCGACAGGTGGAAGGCCTTCGGCGTCGGGATCAGGATCGGATCCGGACTCTTGAGCCGGCCGGCGGCCTCGTTCTCCAGCGGATAGCCTTCGCGCCGGTCCTCGCGGCGCAGGTAGAAGACCAACCCTGCGAAGAAGAGCCAGAACGCGTAGAGCGTGACCTGCGCGACGTCGATGTAACCGGTGATCTCGCCTCTGGGCATGGCAGGCCTCCCGATCAGGTGGGGCGGTTGACGAGGGGATCGAACCGGCCGGCTCGCCCCTCGTCCGGGCGGTCGGCTTCGGGGTCGGACGCGCGCACGAGCGGGCCGATGGCGACCAGCGTGGCGAAGAGCAGGGCGATCTCGACGTGGTAGACGATGAGGTAGCCGATCGCCGGCTCGTTCATCCCCTCGCCGAGCACGCCCGATTGGGCGACGGCCGCGCCGAGATCGCGCAGGATGCCGCTCGCGGCGATGGCGGTGCCGGCGGCGGTGGCCTGCGCCGCGCCCCAGGCGCCCAGTGCGAGGCCGGTATCCTCCGGCCCGGCCTTGGCCATGGAGGCGGTGAGCGTGCCGTGGGCGAAGAGTCCGCCGCTGATGCCGATCAGGGTGACGCCCGCGGCGAACAGGCGGGTCGAGGCGAGCGGCGCGGCGAAGATCACCGCCGAGAAGGCGGCGATGCCGATGACCGAGCCCGCGGCCGCGACCCGGTAGGGATCGCCGCCGCGATTGAGCCAGCGCGCCGCCGCGATCAGGCCGAGCCCGCCCCCGGCGGCCAGCATCGCGGTGAGCGCGGTGGTCTGCGCCACGGTCAGGCCGAGGATCTGGCCGCCATAGGGTTCGAGCAGGATGTCCTGCATCGAGAAGGCCGCGGTGCCGAGCGCGATGGCCGCGAGCCGCCGCCGCGCGGTGCCCTCCCCGGCGTAACCGCGCCAGGATTGGGCGAAGCTCGGCCGCGGCTTCGCCCTGTCGGTGCGGCCGGGATCGCGCGGCTCCTGCTTCCACAGCGCGACGCCGTTGAGCACGATGGTGATCAGCGCCGCGCCCTGGATCACCTGGATCAGCCGGACCGCCGAGAAGTTCGCGAGCGCCAGCCCGAACAGGAGGGCGCTGCCCATCATTCCGGCGAGCAGCATGGCGCAGAGCAGCGCGACCACCTTCGGCCGGGCATGGGCGGGGGCGAGATCGGTGGCGAGCGCCAGTCCGACGGTCTGCGTGGTGTGGAGCCCGGCGCCGACGAGGAGGAAGGCGAGCGCGGCCGCGACATGGCCGACCCAGAGCGGGCCGGTGGTGTCGCCCGACAGGATCAGCAGGGCGAAGGGCATGATCGCCAGGCCGCCGAACTGCAGCAGCGTGCCGAACCAGATGTAGGGCACCCGCCGCCAGCCCAGCACCGAGCGATGCGTGTCCGAGCGGAAGCCGACCAGCGCCCGCAGGGGGGCGAACAGCAGCGGCAGCGACAGCATCACCGCGACGATCCAGGCCGGCACTGCCAGTTCCACGATCATGACGCGGTTGAGCGTGCCGATCAGCAGCACGGCGGCCATGCCGACGGTGACCTGGAACAGCGACAGCCGCATCAGCCGCCCGAGCGGCAGCTCCTTCGTCGCCGCGTCGGCGAAGGGAAGGATCGCTGGGCCGAGACGCAGCAGCACCCGGGTGATGGCGAGGCCGGATTTCATCGGGATTGCCCTCCCCCGTCTGCGGGGGGAGGGCTTTTTCGGAGCTCGATCGCGTTCGAGAGGTAGAACGCGCTGTTGACCCGGCGCGTCCGCCCGACGGCGAAACGCTCCAGCGCCGGTTCCCGCGCGATGCGCCGCCGCAGGCCGCCCTCGGTCACCGGCACGATGGCGGGGGCCCGGTCGGCCTTCGGGAACAGCTTGCCGGCCGCGTGCATCAGCGTCAGCAGCGCCGTGCGCGGAGCGACCGTGAACAGCAGGCTGCCGTCGGTGCGCAGCGAGAGTTCGGCGAGCGCCCGCACGATGTCGGGGGCCTGGTAGTGGATCAGCGAATCCATCGCGACGACGTGGTCGAAACGGCCGAGCCAGGGATCGAGCATGTCGCCGACCCGGAACTCGATCGAGCCCGTCCCGGGGATCGCGGGCAGGCGCTCGCGGGCAAGCCCGATCAGCGTCGGCGAGACGTCGATCGCGGTCACCTCCGCGCCGCGCCGGGCCGCCTCGACCGCGAGCGCGCCGGTGCCGCAGCCGGCATCCAGCAGACGCAGGCCGGTGAGATCCTCCGGCAGCCAGCCGAGCAGGGTCGCCCGCATCGTCTCGCGGCCGGCCCGCACCGTGGCGCGGATCTTCGAAACCGGCGCGTCCGAGGTCAGTCGCGACCACGCCTCGACGGCGGTGCGGTCGAAATAGGTCTCGAGCTGCGAGCGGCGGGTGAGGTAGGGCGTGCTCATCAGTCGAACCCGAGAAATTCGAAGAGGTCGCGGTCCTTCATCGGCGCGGCCTCGCAGGGGGCGGCGCCGGCCCAGAGCGTCTCGGCGAGCCGCATGTACTCGTCGGTGACGGCCTTCAGCTCCGGCGACGGGTCCATCTCGAACAAAGTCGATTTCTTCAGGCGCGAGCGCCGCACCACGTCGAGATCGGGGAAATGCGCCAGCCGGCGCAGGCCGACCGCGGCGTTGAAGCGGTCGATCTCGTCGGTCTTGGCCGAGCGGTTGGCGATGACGCCCCCGAGCCGCACGCCGTAGTTCTTCGACTTGGAATGGATCGCCGCGACGATCCGGTTCATGGCGAAGATCGAGTCGAAGTCGTTGGCGGTGACGATCAGCGCCCGGTCGGCGTGCTGGAGCGGCGAGGCGAATCCGCCGCAGACCACGTCGCCGAGGACGTCGAACACGACGACGTCGGTGTCCTCCAGGAGGTGGTGCTCCTTGAGGAGCTTGACCGTCTGACCGACGACGTAGCCGCCGCAGCCGGTGCCGGCGGGCGGGCCGCCGGCCTCGACGCATTTCACGCCGTTGAAGCCCTCGACCACGAAGTCCTCGGGCCGCAGCTCCTCGGAGTGGAAGTTCACCGATTCGAGCGCGTCGATCACCGTCGGCGCGAGGCGCTTGGTCAGGGTGAAGGTCGAATCGTGCTTCGGGTCGCAGCCGATCTGGAGGACGCGCTTTCCCAGCTTGGAGAAGGCGACCGAGAGGTTCGACGAGGTGGTGGACTTGCCGATGCCGCCCTTGCCGTAGACCGCGAAGACCTTCGCCGTCTCGATGCGGTCGGCGGGGTCGAGGGCGACCTGGAGGCTGCCCTCCTCGCGGCGGATCGGGACCGGATTTCGGATGGCGATGTTCATGCCGCGACTCCTGCGGTGATGCCGGGCATGGCTCCGGGCGTGACGCCTTCGAGCCGGTCCTCCAGTTCCTCCTCGGCGCGGTCGAGCGCGTCGCGCATCGCCGGGTCGGGGGTCCAGAAACCGCGGCGATGGGCTTCGATGAGGCGGCTCGCGACCTTGGCGCAGGCCGTCGGGTTGAGCGACGCCATCCGGTCGCGCATCGCGTCGTCGAGGACGAAGGTCTCGGTGATGCGCTCGTAGATCCAGGGCTGCACCGCGCCGGCGGTGGCGGACCAGCCGACCGTGTTGGTCAGCGTCGCCTCGATCTGGCGCACGCCCTCGTAGCCGTGGCCGAGCAGGCCCTCGTACCATTTCGGATTGAGCATGCGGGTGCGGGTCTCCAGCGCCACCTGCTCGTCGAGGGAGCGGACGCGTCCCTCCCCGCGAGTCTGGTCGCTGATGTAGATCGGCACGCTCGCGCCCTTGGCGCGGGCCACCGCCCGGCCCATGCCGCCGAGCCCGTCGAAGTAGTGGTCGACGCTCGTGACGCCGAGTTCGACCGAGTCGAGGTTCTGGTAGGCGAGATCGACCCGCGACAGCACCGCCTTCATCAGGTCGCGCTGCGGCGCCGGGCGGCCCGACCGGCCGTAGGCGAAGCTCTTCCTCCGCGAAAAAGTCTCGCAGAGTTCGTCCTCGTCGTCCCAGCGGCCGGATTCGACGAGGTGGTTGACGTTGGCGCCGTAGGCGCCCTCGGCGTTGGAGAAGACGCGCAGGGCCGCCGTCTCGAAGTCGCAGCCCTGCTCGGCCTGGATCGCCAGCGCGTGCTTGCGCACGAAGTTTTTTTCGATCGGCTCCTCGGCGCTGGCCGCGAGAAAGCTCGCCTCCGCCAGGAGCTTGGTCTGCAGGGGCAGGAGGTCGCGGAAGATCCCCGAGAGCGTGACCACCGCGTCGATGCGCGGGCGGCCGAGGCGGTCGAGCGGGATCAGTTCGGCCCCGGCGAGCCGGCCGTAGCCGTCGAAGCGGGGCGCCGCGCCGATCAGCGCCAGCGCCTGGGCGATGGGGCCGCCCTCGCTCTTCAGGTTGTCGGTGCCCCAGAGGACGAGGGCGACGCTCTCCGGCAGCGCCCGGCCTTCGGCGATGTGGCGCTCCAGCACCCGCGCCACCTGCTTGGCGCCGTCGGCCAGGGCGAAGGCGGAGGGCAGGCGGTAGGGGTCGAAGCCGTGCAGGTTGCGCCCCGTCGGCAGGATGCCGGGATTGCGCAGGAGGTCGCCGCCCGCCACCGGGGCGACGAAGCGCCCGTCGAGCGCCCGCAACAGGGCGGGCAGTTCGCTGTCGCGGGCAAGCTCCCGGTCGATCCGGGCAAGGTCAGCGAAGGCGGTCCGGTGGGTCTCGTCGGCGGACAGGCCCGCGGCGGCCAGCGCCTCGCCGAAGGCGGCGCCCTCGACCAGCCGCTCGATCCCGGCGCGGGCCGGCTTGAGGCCGTGCGAGGCGTCCGCCAGAGCGAGCAGGAGATCGATGCGCTCCTCGCGGGCCATGCCCTCGCCGACCACGTGGAGGCCGTGCGGGATCAGGGTCTGTTCGAGTTCGCAGAGCGCGGCGGCGAGCGCGGCGACCTGCGGGCCGGGGTCGCCCTCCCAGGCGGGTTCGGCCGGCACCAGATCGACGGCCGCGCCCTGTGCCTGAATGATCGCGGCGAGCGCCGTCCGCTCGGTCACCGCCTCGGGCTCCAGACCGCGCCAGCGCTCGACCGAGGCCTTGAGGTCGCTCAAGCCCCGGTAGAGTCCGGCCGCCGCGAGGCTCGGCGTCAGGTAGCTCACCAAGGTCGCGGCGGAGCGGCGCTTGGCGAGCGTGCCCTCGGAGGGGTTGTTGGCGGCGTAGAGATAGACGTTCGGCACCTCGCCGATCAGCCGCTCGGGCCAGCACGTCCCCGACAAACCGGTCTGCTTGCCGGGCATGAATTCCAGCGCGCCGTGCGTGCCGAAATGCAGCACCGCGTCGGCGGAGAAATCTTCGCGAAGCCAGCGGTAGAAGGCGCAGAAGGCGTGGGTCGGGGCGAAGCCCTCCTCGAACAGCAGCCGCATCGGGTCGCCCTCGTAGCCGAAGGCGGGCTGCACCCCGACGAAGACGTTTCCGAACCGCGCGCCGAGCACGAGGATGTCGGCGCCGTTGCTCTGGTGGCGGCCGGGCGCCGGGCCCCACTGCGCCTCGATCTCGGGCAGGTAGGCCTCGCGGCGGACGTGATCCTCGGCCGAGACGCGGGCGTGGACGTTGGCCGGAGTGCCGTATCGGGCCGCGTTGCCGCCGAGAATCGCCTCGCGGAGCGCATCGACGCTCTCGGGCACGTCGACCGCGTAGCCGTCGGCCGCGAGGCCGCGCAGGGTGTTGAGCAGCGAGGCGAAGACCGAGAGGAAGGCGGCGGTGCCCGTGGCGCCGGCATTCGGCGGGAAGTTGAACAGCACGACGGCGAGGTGCCGCTCGCGCTTCGGCCGCCGCCGCAGGGCGACGAGCCGCTCGATGCGGGCGGCGAGGCGCTCGGCGCGCTCGGGATGCACGCGCATGTCGCGGGCGTTGCCGGGGCCGGAGGCCGAGGAGCGGCCGCCGAACACCGTCGGCGCGGTGGCGCCGTCGAGTTCGGGGATCGCGACCATCATCGTCGCCTCCACCGGCGAGAGGCCGCGCGCGCCCGCCTCCCACTGCTCGATCGTCTGGAATTCGAGCGCGTGGGCGGCGAGATAGGGCACGTCGAGCCGCGCCAGCGTCGCCTCGGCCGCCGCCGCGTCGTTGTAGGCCGGGCCGCCGACCAGCGAGAAGCCGGTCAGCGAGATCAGCGCGTCGATTGCCGTCCGGCCGTCCGCGGTGAAGAAGGCGTCCACCGCCGGGCGGTTGTCGAGGCCGGCGGCGAAGGCGGGCACCACCGAGAGGCCCCGCGCTTCGAGGGCGGCGATGACACCGTCGTAATGCGCCGTGTTGCCGGCGAGCACGTAGGAGCGCATCAGCAGCAGTCCGACGCGGCCGCGGGCACCCCGCACGGTCGGCACCGCCGCGAGGCTCTCGCCGACCCGGCCCGGCATGCGCGGATGGTAGAGGCCGGTCTCGGGGTAGTGCTGCGGGGCGGGCGCGGCGGCGATCTCCCGCCACCCGGCGCGGGGGCCGGCGGCGTAGCGCTGCACGAGGAAGCGCACGAGGCTCGCGACGTTCTCGTCCGAGCCCGCGAGCCAGTATTGCAGGGTCAGGAAATAGGCCCGCACGTCCTGCGCCGAGCCGGGGATGAAGCGCAGGATTTTGGGCAGTTTGCGCACCAGCGCCATCTGCCGGGCGGCGTTGCCCTCCGCCCCCGGCTTGCCGCGCAGGCGCTTCAGGAAATCGAGGGCCGAGCGCTTCGCCCCGCTCATGTCGAAGCGGTTGAGCCGCGTCGTGCGCACGATCTCGGCGGCGGAGAGACAGCCGATCATCGCGTCGCAGGCGTCGCGGCGAGCGAGCAGCGCCGGCAGGATCGCCCGGACATGCTCGTCGAGGAACAGCA